>PBDC01000039.1 GCA_002717185.1 Rhodospirillaceae bacterium | reverse complement strand
GACCTATCCGGCGCATGTCATACTCAGATACAGGCTTGAAAAAGCCATGCTGGCGGGAGAGCTGGCGATCGCAGACCTGCCTGCGGTGTGGAACCAAAGTATGCGCGACCTGCTTGGTGTCGTACCGCCGGACGACCGGCTTGGCTGCCTTCAGGATATCCATTGGTATGACGGCGCCTGGGGTTATTTCCCGACCTACACCTTGGGTGCGATGGCAGCAGCTCAAATCTACAACGCCGCCGCCGATTCGGTTCCCGCCATTCCTAAGGCGATCGCGAGCGGAAACTTCCAACCGCTAATGGACTGGCTTGGCAAACGTATCCACTGTATGGGCTCTCTGTTATCGACCACCGATTTGATCAAGAGCGCTACAGGCCGCCCTCTTGATGACAGCGCTTTTAGAGCGCATTTGCAATCACGCTATCTCGAGACTTGATTTGTTGCCTAAGGTGCTAGGCAGTAGGCTTGGCCCTCCACATTCGAGATGGAGGACGCAGGATGAAGGCTGGTTTTATTGGGACGGGCAGCATGGGCTTGCCCTTGGCTTCGAATATCCTGGATCAGGAAAACGCATTGGTCGCCTATGACATAAATCCGGAGGCGACGAAATCTCTGGCCGATAAGCAGGCGCGGATTGTCGACACACCAGTTGCGGTGGCAAATGAGTCCGATATCGTATTTGCGTGCATGCCCAGCATCGCAAGCTTTCACGCGGTGGTTACCGCCGATGATGGCATCATCCATGGCAATCAGATGAAGACCTTCGTCAATCTCGGTACGATGGGCACGGAAGCCCTTGCTGAAATAGAGGCTACATTGGGAAAGCAAGGTGTGCCAACTTTGGACTCGCCGATTACGGGCGGTGTGCAGCGCGCTTGGGAAGGCGATATCACTGTTATCTCCTCTGGCCCAAAAGAAGTGTTCGCGCAGGCTGAACCGTTTTTGAAATCATTCGCCCGCGATATCCACTATGTCGGCGAGGAAGTTGGCCAGGCGCAGATTACTAAAATCTGTAACAACATCATGTCTTTCACAAACCTTGTTGTCGGCCTTGAAGCGGTGACGATGGCGGCCAAGGGAGGCGTCGACCCGGAGAAGGTTCTGGGGGTGATCAATTCCGGTTCTGGGCAGAATAGTGCGACTTTGTCAAAAATTCCGAACTTCGTAATGAATCGAAAATTCAATATGGAAGCACCCATGTACATCACCGCGAAGGATGCGATGCTGTGGCGGATGGAGGCGGAGCGCCTGGAGGTGCCGCAAAATGTCGCCGGTGCAACTTATCACACGATGCAACAAGCGCTGGCAATGGGATTGCGTGAAGGTGATATGAGCGAGATTGTTAAGGTGATAGAAAGGGCCGCCAATTTTGAGCTGCCGAAGACCCGGGACTGAGGGAGCGGAGATGACACATTTCGTACTCGTACACGGGTCCTTTCAGGGTGGATGGATTTGGCAGCCCACGGCAGCGTTTTTACGCGCCGCGGGACACGATGTCCTCGTGCCTACCTTAGATGGCTGCGCTGAGCGAAAGGTCAATCTTCGGCCTGGCTTGACAGTGACGCTGGCCGCTGAAGAGCTGACCGAAGCACTATTCTACGAGGATCTGCAGGATGTGGTGCTGGTCGGCACCAGTTCCGGAGGGCTGGTCGTGGAAAAAACAGCGGTGTTGGCGTGCAACCGGATCGCGCGTTTGGTTTTCCTTGACGCGTTGGTACCTCAGCCGAGCGAGAGTGTGAAGGACATCGTGCAACGTCCGCCTGGGACGCAGCCTTATGAGATGACCGAATTCACCCGCGGCCCTACGCGTGAACAGCTGGAAACCGGCCTTTTTGGCGAGTTGAGTGGTGAGTTGAAAAACTGGGCCTTAGCTCGCACGACGCCGCACCCGCTTGGCCTGTCCGATCAACTGCCTGGGGAGCTAGACGATTTTTGGGAACAGACCTGGGACGCGACGGTGATCTATTGTACGCAAAGTACCAATCCGCCTGAATCTCATCAGCGCCGCACCGCCGACCGACTGGACGCCGAATGGGTGGTGCTGGAGGCTGGTCACTACCCGATGCTGACCCATCCGAAGGAGACTGCAAGACTACTGCAAGGCTAACGAAAATGAGACTTTTCGGGTGGTGTGCGGCCTTGCTTGGGCGCATTGGTGTGGATAGTCTACCGCCCGTTTAAAAAAGCTTGAGGACAGCAATTTGCGTTACATCAGTACGCGCGGGCAGGCACCAGTGCTTGAGTTCGATGAAGTCCTGCTGGCCGGCTTGGCTCGAGATGGTGGCCTGTATGTACCAGAGGTCTGGCCAAAATTTTCCGCCGATGAGATACGGTCCCTGCGCGGTCTTTCCTATCCAGAGTTGGCGATGCGGATAGTGGCTCCCTTCGTTGATGGTAAGATCGATGATGCAGCACTGCAGGAAATTCTGGCTGAGGCCTATTCAGGTTTCGGGCACGAAGCTGTTGCTCCGCTGGTTCAGCTCGACGCCAATCTCTGGACTATGGAGCTGTTCCATGGCCCGACGCTTGCCTTCAAGGATTTCGCAATGCAGTTCCTGGGCCGGGCCTTCGATCACGTGTTGCGCAGGCGCGGCGAGCGCGTGACGATCATAGGCGCCACCTCGGGTGATACGGGCTCAGCGGCCTTCGAGGCGTTTCGTGACAAGGACGCGACTGACATCTTTTTCCTTTACCCGAATGGTCGGGTTTCGGAGGTCCAGCGTCGGCAGATGACCACGGTGGGCTCGGCGAATGTCTACGCGGTCGCGATTGAAGGCAACTTCGATGATTGCCAGGACCTCGTTAAGGCGATGTTTAACGACACTGCCTTCCGTGACGAGATGCACCTATCGGCAGCTAACTCTATTAACTGGGCGCGGGTCATGGCGCAGATCGTCTATTACTTCCACGCTGCGGTATTGCTCGGCGGACCCGATCGACCGGTCTCCTTCGCCGTGCCGACGGGAAATTTCGGCAACGTCTATGCGGGCTACGTTGCGCGCGCGATGGGCCTACCGATCAAACGTTTAATTGTTGGATCTAATGTCAACGACATCCTGCCACGCTTTTTCGACAGCGGTACTTTGGAAATGGCCACCGTAACGCCCACGATTTCGCCAAGTATGGATATCCAGATCTCGAGCAATTTCGAGCGCTTTCTGTTCGAGCTGTTTGGCCGTGATGGTGCGGTGGTTTCGAAATCTGTGGCCGATTTTCGCGATACGGGAAAATTATCCGTACCAAAAAACTTATGGCATGTTGCGCGGAAAATATTCGACGGCTTCCGGCTCGACGACATGGAAACAAAAGCGGTCATCAGCGATGTGCACGCGTCGAGTGGTTACTTGCTCGACCCGCATAGCGCCATCGGTGTTGCTGCAGCCCGGTCGAAGGCCATCGACCCCGCAACCCCCATTGTTGCGTTGGCCACTGCCCATCCGGCTAAGTTCCCCGATGCTGTCGAGGACGCTTCCGGCCTCCGCCCAAAGCTGACGCAGGGGCTTGCCGATCTATACGACCGCCCGGAGCGGATGACCGTACTGCCAAACAACTTAGCTCAAGTCGAAGCCTTCTTGCGTGACCATGTTAACCTGCCAGGGGCCATATGAGCGACGTCGGTGTCTCCATCTTGCCGAATGGTATGCGGGTCGTGACCGACAGGGTTGACACTGTGCAAACTGCCTCGCTGGGTGTCTGGGTTGGTGCCGGTACCAGGAACGAACCGCAGGCTATAAACGGCGTCGCTCATTTGTTGGAACATATGGCGTTCAAGGGGACAAATCGTCGAAGCGCCGTGGATATTGCCCGCGAGATCGAGGATGTTGGTGGCCAGATAAACGCCTACACCAGCCGCGAGCACACCGCTTATTACGCTAAGGTGCTGCATGGTGACGCGCCGTTGGCGATGGATATCTTGGCGGATATCCTGCAGGACTCGACCTTCGATCCAGAAGAATTGGCACGCGAACGGGCCGTCGTCCTACAGGAGATTGGGCAGTCCTATGACACGCCGGACGACATCATCTTTGACCATTTCCAGGCGACTGCCTTTCCCGACCAGCCGCTCGGCAGGCCCGTGTTGGGCCGACCTGAGATCATCGAGAACATGCCGCGCGACGCCATCATGGACCATATGCGCCAGACCTACGGCGGCGAGGCGATGGTACTGTCGGCGGCCGGCCAGGTCGACCACGATACCATCGTTGCTATGTCCGAAGAGCTTTTCGCGGGGCTACAGCGTCAATCCGGTGGCGAGATGGAAACAGGCGCCTATTCCGGTGGCGACTTCCGGGAGGACCGAGAGCTGGAGCAGGTCCATTTTGTTCTCGGCTTCCCGGGTTTCAGCTACCATGACGAAGCGTTCTATGCGGCTTCCGTGCTGTCATCCCTATTCGGGGGCGGCATGTCATCACGCCTATTTCAGGAGATCCGAGAGCGTCGCGGCGTCGCTTATTCAATCTATTCCTTCCTGTCCTACTTTTCCGATTGCGGTTTATTCTCGATCTATGCGGGGACGGGGCGCGAAGAGGCAGCCGAGCTGACTACGGCGCTGTGCGGAGAGATCCGCCGATTGAGTACCACCCTTGAAGAAGCCGAGGTAAAGCGCGCCCGGAACCAGTTGAAGGTGGCTACTCTCATGGCGTTAGAATCTACCGGCGTACGATGCGAACAGATGGCGCAACAAACCCTTATCTTCGGCCGGCAAATCCCGATCGAGGAGCAAGTAGCGAAGATCGAAGCTGTAGATGTGGACACGGTCGCCGCCGTCGCCGATCGCATCTTTGCCAGTCGGCCTACGATAGCGGCGATGGGTCCACTCGATCGGCTCGCCGACTATGAGTCGATCGCGTCTGCACTGGCCTGCTGAGCCGTGCGAAGCTGTCTCTTGTTGTGGATGTAAACAGTAGCGGCCATGTTCAACCTCCTCTCCAATAATGCGCCTGCCGTCCGTTTGCTCGGCTCTAAGGTATTTTTGCGCCCGTCGGATAGGACGGATGAGAAACAGTGGATAATAATCCGCGAGGAAAGCCGCGAATTTTTGGAGTACTGGGAACCGACCTGGCCCGCGGATGCGACAACGTCGGCAGCATTCCGGCGACGCCTTAAAAAGTTCTCCGCTGATTGGCGCGACGGCTTGACCTACGCCTTTTTAATCTTTCGGCGTGAGGATGAGGTTCTAGTTGGCGGGATCACCCTTTCTAATGTGCGCCGCGGTGTTTCGCTATCGGCCAGCATGGGATACTGGATGGGCAAGATGCATGCGCGCAATGGATATATGGCGGAGGCCATTCAGCTCAGTCTTGACTTTTCCTTCGACACGCTCGGTCTACACCGGATCGAGGCAGCCTGTCTGCCGTCCAACACGCCGAGCCGCAATCTATTGCTAAAGAGTGGTTTTGTTCAGGAAGGCTTCGCACGAAGCTACCTGCGCATCAACGGTACCTGGCAGGACCATGTCTGTTACGCCATCCTGCGCACCGACAGCAGGCCGGGGATTGCAGGATAGGTTATATTGGCCCAACATTGGCGCTGCAAATTTTAACCAGCGACCACTATTTCAAAAAACGCGGTTGTAATAGACATGGTGCTGATCTCTAAGCTTACAAGTGCCCCAAAGAGTGCGGGAGCTAATAATCCCCTCTGATAGGTTAACGTAGTACTGCTCAAACGTTTCTTTTTCACGTCTTCTCCCTCGTTTGATTAGCGTAGATGGCATAGGGATATGCAGTGCTGTGACTTTACCTGCGGCATTTACTTTGGATCCATGCGTCGTTTAATCCAATCGATTTCGTTTAAATTTTAAGATTAATCCGGTTAATTTTTCATCTATGGGCTAAAGCGTCTCCTTGCCTGTCCGTAAACCCATTCAGGAAAAGATTCCAATGATAGGGTTTATCAAATCTGAGGTGCGGTAGGATTCTATCTTGCGAGATGGCAACGCAAGCGGTTGGGATAACGTAAACGACGCTAATTTCCGCTCACGCGTGCCCATGATCCCCTGACAACAGCGACACATTGACGCCGATTTTCCCCATTGCGCGTTCCCAGCGGCTGTCTATATCCGTATCGAACATTAACCCGTCGTCGGCGGGCACGTTGAGCCAAGCGTTTTGCTGGATCTCACTGTCGAGCTGTCCCGCCCCCCAACCGGCATAGCCTAGTGCTAGGATCGCTCGGCTGGGGCCGCGGCCAACAGCTATGTCCCGCAGCACTTCGACCGTCGCCGTCAGGCCAACCTTTTGGTCGATGATGATAGTGCCGTCTTGCTCGTACTCCAATGTGTGCAGCACGAAGCCGCGGCTGGTCTCGACTGGGCCGCCATACTGTACAGGGATGCCTGTGGCTGGCTCGTCAACGTCGAGCTTGAGTTGCAATAGAAGGTCGCGGAAGGTCAGACTTTCCAGCACCCGATTAACTATCAGACCCATAGCGCCGTCGGCGTTGTGGATGCACATGTAGATGGCCGATTTTTCAAATCGTGGATCCTGCATGGTTGGCATGGCGACGAGCAACTGGCCAGTTAAATAGCCGGAGGTGCTGTCTGTTTGATCCATCGTGGTGCCTGAATTGTTTTGGTGTCAACATTGAAAATGTAGCGCGAACGCGTGGATATGGGAACTGTGTGTAGCCGCCCGGGTTATCGCAGAATTAGCGCTAGCCGCAAATTTCAATTACTCACGAAAAAGTGACCCGGATTAACCAAACGGCTAAATTGTTTATTGCGGAATAGGGCGACACCTAGCGTCGCGGAACCGATACGCACTAAGGATTTCATAGTTGTGTTGAAATATAAACGTCACTTCGTCTGTTTGATAATGCTGATGGCAGGTCTAGCGCCACAAGTAGTGTTGGCGATGGCGAGCGACTGGGACGAGAACGAGCACGTCAAGGTGCGTATCATCTCGGCCGTCGACGGGGTTGGCTACCAGGAATCAATTTTGCTTGGTCTGCACTTCCAGCTGAAGCCGGGCTGGAAAATCTATTGGAGGTCGCCAGGCGATGCGGGCTTCCCACCGGAGCCGGTCTGGGATGGCTCCGAAAACTTGAAAGACACGAACATTTCCTGGCCGATGCCTACGAGGTTCTCGATCCTGGGGCTGGAGACGTTGGGCTACAAAAACGAAGTGGTTCTGCCACTTGCTGCCAAAATTGCTCAACCAGGCCAGCCGTTGAGGCTTAATTCGAAGATCCGTTATTTGGCCTGTGAGGAAATTTGCATCCCCTATGAGGCGAAGATCACGCTTGATGTGCCATCGGGGTCAGCGCAGCCGGGTGAATTCGTTGATCTTATCGAAAGCTATGCGGGGCGCGTCCCTGGCACTGGAGACCGACATGGTCTGTCGATAGTCAAGACGGTACTGCTAATGGGTGGTGAGGACCCGCTGGTTCAGATTGAAGCGCGCAGCCACCGGCCTTTCGTAAGCCCGGACGTGTTTGTTGAGGGGCCAAAAGAGGTCATCTTCGGTAAACCGAAGGTCGCACTGTCGGGCGATGGTATGCGCGCTGTGCTTACGGTAATGGGTATCGGCCTGAAACCTGACGAACTTGAAGGAGCCGACCTAGTTCTGACCCTGGTCGACGAAAACCGTGCAATGGAAGTCCCAGTGCCACTTCGGTTTGGTGAGCTGATCGAAGCGTCGGAGACCAGAGTTGCGATGAAGACGCCTCTATGGCAGATCCTACTCTACGCGATCTTGGGTGGACTAATACTCAACCTGATGCCCTGCGTTCTACCAGTATTGTCGGTTAAGCTGCTGTCGGTTATCAGCTATGGTGGCCGCGAAGCGGCCAGCGTGCGCTTTGGCTTCTTGGCTACGGCAGCTGGTATCGTCACCTCTATGCTGGTGATCGCGGTGGCACTGATTGGATTGAAGGCGGCTGGAATGGCGGTCGGCTGGGGCATCCAGTTCCAGCAGCCCCTATTCCTAGCCTTCATGGCGCTCATAGTTGCGCTGTTCGCCTATAACTTGTTCGGTCTGTTCGAAATTTATTTACCGCAACGCCTGTCCGATGTGAGTTTGCGCGCCACTGATCGGCCGGCCGCCACCGGACATTTCATGACAGGAGCGTTTGTTACACTATTGGCGACACCGTGCTCCGCGCCCTTCGTCGGTACAGCTGTGGGCTTTGCGCTGAGCCGTGAAACCGCCGAGATTATCTCGGTTTTGGCTGCGCTTGGCGTCGGCCTCGCACTGCCATACCTTGTCGTGGCTGCTTTTCCCCGGCTCGCGACAGCGCTGCCACGGCCTGGCAAATGGATGAACGTCTTGCGCCAGGTCATGGGCGTTGCCCTGGCCGCGACAGTGATCTGGCTGCTCACAGTGATCGCTGTGCAAATTGGCGCGGAAGGTGCCTATGTGTTGGCGGCGATGCTAGCATTGATTGGTGTCTTACTACTGACTACACGGCTGCCGAGGTCGCGGTTGGGCCGACATGCCGGCAAGTTGGTGTTAGCATTGTCCATGGCCGCTCTTGCCGTACCTGTGGTCCATATGCCATCGACCAGGACCGCTGTGCACGCCGAGACAGGCCGTTGGCAGGCCTTTGAACGGACCGAGATAGACCGCCTTGTTGCCTTTGGGAAGACGGTGTTCGTCGACGTTACCGCCAGCTGGTGCATCACCTGTCAGGTTAACAAGCGGGTAGTGCTGGATACGCAGCCGGTCGCTGGTTGGCTAGACGAAAACGATGTCGTCGCTATGCGTGCTGACTGGACCCGACCGAACCAAGATATCACGAATTACCTAGCGAACTTTGGCCGCTTTGGCATTCCCTTCAATGTGGTCTATGGACCTAACGCGCCGCAGGGTATCGTTCTGCCGGAGCTACTGACTCGCGAAATCGTGGTGCAGGCGGCAATCAAATCGGACAGTAAGAGCAAGATCACGTCCCGCTAAGGTCAGACCAAGTCGATAACAGCCTTGCGGTGCAAAATTGCACTGGACAGCGCCGCGCTGCGGCTTAGTTTCCTGCGCAGTCTAAAATCAAGAACTTCGAGGGAGTAGAGACTATGCCGATACAAGTAGGAGACAGAGTGCCATCTGTCACGCTCTACGAAATGGGAGAAGACGGGCCAGTCGCCGTAAACACGGATGAGTTTTTCGCCGGCCGTAAGATCGCGCTGTTCGCGCTGCCGGGGGCGTTTACACCGACCTGCTCGGCGCAGCACGTTCCAGGTTTTGTCAATAATGCGGATGAAATCAAGGGCAAGGGCGTGGATGCGATCGCCTGCCTAGCCACCAATGACGCATTTGTAATGGGCGCCTGGGGCAAAGAACAGGCTGTCGGCGACAAGGTACAGATGCTGGCCGATGGTAGCGGCGACTTCACCCGCGCCGCCGGGTTCGAGTTCGACTTAAGCGAACGCGGGCTGGGCGTGCGGTCCAGGCGCTATGCTATGATCGTCGAAGACGGCACGATCACAACCCTCAACATGGAGGACGGTGGCGGCCTGACAATTTCCAGTGCCGAGTCGATCCTGGAAGCGCTTTAAGGAAGTCCTATTGGGACGTGCCGCTGCCCGGGATACCTCCGCGTGCCAGGGCATCGGCACGTTCGTTCTCCGGATGGCCCGCATGGCCCTTGACCCAGCGCCATTGGATCTCATGCGGCGCCATCGCTTCTTCCAGGCGCTGCCACAGATCCACATTTTTGACGGGCTTCTTCGCAGCTGTCTTCCAGCCTCGCTTCTTCCAATTATGAATCCATTTCTTAATGCCGTCGTGTAGGTAGGTGCTGTCGGTGTGTATGACCGCGCGGACCGGCCGTTTCATCGCTTCCAGCGCGTGAATGGCGGCGAGCATCTCCATCCGGTTGTTGGTCGTCTCTGGTTGGCCTCCCTGGAGCTCTTTCTCGACCCCCTGATAGCGCAGCACCGCCCCCCAGCCGCCTGGGCCTGGGTTGCCTCTGCAGGCACCATCAGTGAAGATCTCTACGGCTTCCTTCGTGGCCATCATTCGAGACCGTACGCGCTGGGGTTACACACCTGTTGATGGAATTGCAGGATCCCTAGATATTCCAATGGGTCCTTCGGCTTGACTAGGGCGCCTTCCGGATGGTTCAGCCAGTCGTAGAGACGGGTAAGCAAAAACCGCACGGCACTACCGCGCGCCAGTAAGGGTAGCGCCTGCAATTCATGGTCCGAGAAATCACGGACTTTGCGGTAATTTGATAGCATTAGTTGAGCCTTTGTGACGTTGAAGCTGCCGTCCCGTTCGAAGCACCAGGCGTTGATACAGATGCCCAGGTCGTAGGCGAAGAAGTCGTTGCAGGCGAAGTAGAAGTCGATCATTCCAGACAGCTTGTCGCCGATGAAAAAGACATTATCCGGAAATAGATCGGCGTGGCAGATGCCGGACGGCAAGCCTCTCGGCCAATTCGCTTCAAGAAATTCGATCTCGGTGCTAACGATGCGTGGTAGGCTTTCCGCAATCTCATGCGCGCGGTCGACGCAGGAGTCATAGAGCGGGCGCCAATCCTTGATGGAAAGGTCGTTCTTGCGATACATGTTGAATGATGCGCCGGCCATGTGCAGTTGTGCCAACGCTGTGCCGAGGCCGGCACAGTGTTGCGGTTGAATACGGCGTGGCCACATACCCTTCAAGAAGGTGATGATCGCTGCGGGCCTGCCACATAGGGTCCTGAGCGTTGTACCGTCGTTTCCGTGCAGCGGGGTCGGGCAGTCGATGCCCTGCGCTGCCAAATGTTCCATGAAGCCTAAGAAGTAGGGCAAGTCACTTTTACGCACCCGCTTTTCATAGAGGGTTAGGATGTAGGTGCCGGCGGTAGTCTGAAGCAAGTAGTTGGAGTTCTCTACCCCCTCTGCGATCCCTTTGAAGGAGATGACCTCACCGATATCATATGCGCCGACGAAGTCGATGAGTTCCTCGTCGCTGACTTCGGTGTAGACCGCCATGTTCTTTGCCTGCTGTTCCCGGATTGTCTCGGAGCGCCTTTTGCTCGCCCTTGACGCTATGTGGCGAGGCGACCATAAACCCTATTAAGTGAGATTTGCCGCCTATGCTCGTGCCTCGATCGATTGGCGGTGTTCCGAGGTGAAATTAGTACATCCAGGAAAAGGAGGAAAGCAGCCATGACGGAACCGGTTATCGTGCAGAAAGCCCCTTACGAAGAAGCCGTTACCGAAGGCGAAAGCTACTGGTGGTGCGCCTGCGGGCAAAGCAAGTCGCAGCCCTATTGTGATGGTAGCCATAAGGGAACAGGTATCTCGCCGGTGGAGTATACCGCGAAACGCACTAAGAATGTCTATTTCTGTGGCTGCAAACGGTCGGCTAATCAGCCGCTTTGCGATGGAGCGCATTCGGACCTCTGATTTCACGGGGGCGGCCGTGAGGCGGATTTTCAAACACGTAGTTTCGCTGGTCATCGCAGCGATCGTACTTTCGGCCTGTTCTAAAGAGGTCGAGGAACAGATTGCTTGTCCTGGTGTCGAGGTGCTGCAGGACCTGGGTGAACTCGTGCGATTCAGACCTGGCTCTGGCCGCGACGCTACAGATGTCCTGATTGAGGCTTGGGTCGATGGTGTTGGCGGTCAGTGTTTCCTGGATGGTAACGAGTTGCTGGTTGATATAAACGTTCGACTCGGGATTCGGCGTGGTCCGGCCGCCGATACCAGGAAAGCTAAGATCGGTTACTTAGTGGCGATTACAGATTTGAATCGCAATGTCCTTTCACGACAGCCTTTTGAGGCGATGTTCCCGTTTTCTAACCGAAATACGATCCTTTTCGAAGACACACTTGATCTCAGGATACCTTTACGGCCAGGCCAGCAGACGAACGGTTTTCTGATTTATGTCGGACTCGAACTGTCCAAGTCAGAACTGGCATACAATCGACGCAAGCGAAGGTAACGTTTTCGTCACCCGGTTGACATTCACTGTGAGCACGCTAGCCTTTAGTCATCGCACCATTGAACTCTGTGGGAGAGGTGGGTGCCCGTCTGGCATCTGCGCCGAAGGAGCAACCGCCCCGGAATCTCTCAGGCAAAAGGACCGCAGGGCGAGGGCACTCTGGAAAGTAGGCACCGGTTCGCCGGTGTCTCACCGAAGGTGAAAGCTGGACCGCAAGGTTCGGTCAACCTCTCAGGTTCGGAGACAGAGCGGGGTAGCGCCTTTGTGCGAATGAAGCGCGCTGCCGTCAATCTGTGCTTTTGGAGGGCCGGT
The DNA here is from genome assembly GCA_002717185.1 of Rhodospirillaceae bacterium. The sequence continues at coordinate 120,208 of PBDC01000039.1, read as the reverse complement.
TATGAGCGGAACAGACGGGGCGCCACTGAAAAAGACGGCTTTGTACGACCTGCACCTCGAGTGTGGGGCTAAGATGGTACCCTTCGCGGGCTATGCAATGCCGGTGCAGTTCACCGAGGGCGTGCTAAGAGAGCATCTGCATACCCGTGCAGCCGCGGGCCTGTTCGACGTATCACATATGGGTCAACTATTCCTGCATGGCATAGGCGCGGCTGCGGCGTTGGAAAAGCTAGTCCCGGGTGAGATTCAGGGACTGGCCCCTGGCTACATGCGCTACACCCAGTTTACAAACGAGATCGGCGGAATTCTTGACGATCTGATGGTGACGAAAGGCGACAAAAAGTTATTCGTTGTCGTCAATGCGGCCTGTAAGAAAGCGGATATCGAACTCTTGCGCGCCGGCTTGCCGCCCGAGGTCGTTCTTGAGCGGCTCGACAACCGCGCCTTGATTGCACTGCAGGGACCGGCGGCGGCCAAGGTGCTATCCCGTTTCATACCAGTTGTGGAGACACAGCCGTTCATGTCCACGATCGAGACCGCGTTTCAAGGGGCATCATGCATGGTGAGCCGATGCGGTTACACTGGCGAGGATGGCTTCGAGATCTCCGTACTAGCCACCGGAGCAGGACTGGTGGCGGAGGCGCTGCTTGCCGAGGTGGAGGTTGAGCCCATTGGCTTGGGTGCGAGGGACTCGCTACGCCTTGAATCTGGTCTCTGCCTCTATGGTCACGATATTGATGAGACAACGACTCCGGTGGAGGCAGATTTGCAGTGGTCGATCGGTAAGCGCCGTCGGGCTGAAGGCGGTTTTCCTGGCGACGCTGTAATTTTCGAGCAGATCAGCACGGGTGCACCGCGCAAACGCGTTGGCCTGAAACCGGAAGGCCGCGTGCTGGCTCGAGAGGGTACCTGCATTACAGACGCTGATGGGAATGGGATAGGTGCGGTAACCAGTGGCGGCTTTGGACCGATCGTACAGGGTCCGGTTTCTATGGGTTATGTAACGAGGAAAAGCGCCGCGGTGGGCACGCCGATGATCCTGGAGGTGCGTAACAAGGTGCTGCCAGCGGCGGTGACCGCGTTGCCCTTCACGCCGCAAAATTATTTCAGAGGATGATAAGGATAGTTGGTATGAGTGAGATCAGGTTTACCGAAGATCACGAGTGGGTGCGGATTGAGGGTGACGTTGCGATGGTAGGTATTACGGAATACGCGCAGGAGCAACTTGGCGACATCGTGTTTGTCGAATTGCCCGAAGTCGGTGCCGCGATATCCCAGGGAGATGAGGCAGCAGTGATAGAGTCCGTAAAGGCGGCCAGTGACATCTATGCCCCGATCTCAGGCGAGGTTGGGCAAGTTAACGGGGCGTTGGACGCGGACCCTGCGATCGTTAATCAGGACGCGCAGGGAGATGGATGGCTTTTCACGATGTCGATTTCAGATGTAGGAGAACTCGATAATCTTATGGAAGCGGATGCCTATGAGGCATTTACGGCAAAATTGTAGAGACAATTCAGGCCGGGAGAAATGAATGTCGGAAGACCGCAGCGTATTGTTTCAACTCCAGCAGACCGAAGATTTCGTGACACGGCATATCGGGCCGCGGGATTTAGATATCGGTGCAATGTTGGAGACCATTGGGGTGGAGTCCCTAGACCGGCTGATCGAACTGGCCGTGCCTGATGATTTGCGATTCGATACGCCGCTCGACCTGCCGATAGGACGGCGCGGGGAGGATGTGCTTGCCACCCTGCGCTCGATGGCAGGCAAGAACACGGTCAAGCGTTCGATGATCGGCATGGGGTACTATGATTGCTTCACCCCGGGCGTCATCCTGCGTCAGGTTCTTGAAAATCCGGGTTGGTACACGGCCTATACGCCCTATCAACCGGAGATTTCGCAAGGCCGGCTCGAAGCACTTCTCAATTTTCAGACCATGGTGATGGATCTGACGGGAATGGATATGGCCAACGCGTCGCTTCTGGATGAGGCTACGGCGGCAGCGGAGGCGATGACCTTGTGCCGCCGTGTCGGTAAGAAGAAGAGTAATACCTTCTTTGTCTCGGATGCCTGCCACCCACAGACCATTGATGTCCTGCATACGCGGGCTGGACCGCTCGGCATAGATCTTATTGTCGGTGATGCGCAGCACGATCTTGAAACCGCTAATGCCTATGGTGTCTTGCTTCAATATCCGGCTAGTGACGGCAGGATTGAGGACTATGCTGAAATTGTGGATATGGCGCATGAGGATGGTGCGCTGGTAGCCGTGGCCACGGATCTGCTCGCTTTAACCCTGTTGACGCCGCCAGGCGAGTGGGGCGCTGATGTGGTTGTCGGAAATTCGCAACGTTTCGGCGTGCCGCTCGGCTGCGGTGGCCCGCACGCCGCCTTCATGGCCGTGCGCGAGGCTTATCGTCGTTCTGTGCCGGGGCGACTAGTTGGGGTGTCCGTGGATCAAGCGGGCCGGTTGGCGTCGCGGCTCGCGTTACAGACCCGAGAGCAGCATATTCGGCGAGAGAAAGCGACGAGCAACATCTGTACGGCGCAGGTCCTGTTGGCAGTGATCGCAAGTTTCTATGCGGTCTATCATGGCCCGGAGCGGCTGGCGACGATCGCCAAGCGGGTCAATCTACTGGCCAGCCTGGCGGTGAAAGGGCTTAGTGACCTGGGAGTCGTGATCGAAAACGATACCTGGTTTGATACCCTGCGCATCGCGGTGCCTGGCGGTGCGGATGCCTTGATCGCCAAGGCGTGTGATGCGGGTTACAACTTCCGAGGCATCGATGCTGATACGGTAGGGCTGTCGTTCGATGAGACTTCAACCGTTGACGATCCGGCCGCTGTGCTGGGAATTTTCGGTGGTGATGGATCAATTTTTGAGAAGGCTTCCGAGGGTATCCCAAGCGGGTTGCGGCGAATGACTTCGTATCTTACCCACCCGGTCTTCAACAGTTACCATTCGGAAACCGAGATGCTGCGCTACATCAGGCGCCTTCAGGACAAGGATATTGCGCTGGACCGATCGATGATCCCGCTCGGCTCCTGCACGATGAAGTTGAATGCGGCGACCGAGATGGAAGCAGTTACCTGGCCTGAATTCGGGCGCATCCATCCCTTTGCGCCGCGTGACCAGATGGCGGGTTACGACGAGCTGATCGCCTGTCTGGAGGACATGCTTTGCCGTGCAACCGGGTTTGATGCGGTGTCCTTCCAGCCAAACGCCCGTTCGCAAGACGAGTATGCCGGTTTGTTGGTTATCCGTGCCTATCATGAAAGTCGTGGCGAAGGCGCGCGCTATGTCTGCCTGATTCCCAGCTCGGCGCATGGCACTAATCCGGCCAGTGCGGTAATGGCGGGCATGAAGGTCGTTGTCGTAAAATGCGATGACCAGGGCAATATTGATATAGATGACTTGAAAGCGAAGGCAGAAGAGCATTCAGCCGCGCTTGCCGCACTGATGGTCACCTACCCCTCAACGCATGGTGTTTTCGAAGAGGCGATCCGCGATATTTGTAAGACCGTGCATAACCATGGTGGTCAGGTTTATCTCGATGGCGCCAATCTGAATGCGATGCTGGGCGTTTGCTATCCAGCCAATTTCGGTGCCGATGTCAGTCACATGAACTTGCATAAAACATTCTGCATCCCGCATGGCGGCGGCGGACCGGGTATGGGACCAATCGGCGTGCGCGCGCATTTGGAGCCGTTCCTGCCCATACACTATATGCGGGAGGGCGGCACTGATGGGGCCGTTGGCGCAATCTCCGCCGCTCCTTGGGGCAGTCCCAGCATTCTGACCATTTCCTGGGCCTATATTGCCCTTATGGGCGGGCCAGGTTTACGTCGGGCGACGGAAGTCGCAATTCTCAATGCGAATTACATCGCGCGCCGTCTAGATCCATATTTTCCGGTACTCTACACCGGTCCGAACGGATTAGTTGCGCACGAGTGCATTGTCGATCTGCGACAGATGGAGGGCGGCAGCACAGTCGATGATGTCGCCAAGCGGCTGATTGATTTTGGCATTCATTCGCCGACAACGTCATTTCCGGTTATGAACACGCTGATGATCGAGCCGACCGAAAGCGAGTCGAAAGAGGAAATCGACCGGTTTTGCGACGCGATGATAGTCATTCATAGCGAAATGCAACGCGTCGCTTCCGGTGCTTACGATCCGGAGGACAATCCGCTGCGCAATGCACCGCATACGCTATTAGATGTGCTCGACGATGGCTGGACGCACTCCTATTCGCGCGAAGAGGCCGCCTTTCCAATGCCTGGACTGCGGGCTTACAAGTACTGGCCACCGGTCAGTCGCATCGATCACGTCCACGGAGACCGTAATCTTGTCTGCGCTTGTCCTCCGCTTGAGGCCTACAGCGATGGGATGGACTAGGACGCATCACCCTTCTGATTGCCATCATCGTCTATCAGAACCCGCATGGGGGAAAATATTCCACTAGAGATTTGGCCACCGTAAAATGTTTTTCTAAAATTAGGGTGCCAAGTCCGTGAACTTGATAATGTTCTTCGCAATTAAAGCATCGCTGCGATCATGCGGGGGGCCGCTTGTTCTATTCAACGATAAAGCCGCCTTACGGCAGTAGCATCAAAGGCTCTTAGGCTATTTATCTCAGTGCAGATGATTCGGTAGCGAAGTGATCGCCTCGTCGATCAAATTAGCGCCAGGGTCGTCGGCGAGTTTTTCTTCTAGCAATTTTTCAGTTGCCGCTAACGCTACCGTTACCGCACGATCCCGGATTTCCTGGACGGCAGCTGCTTCTGCCTGCTGAATCTTTTCCGTGGCAGACTGCTCCTGCCGCTTCAGCATGGCGTTGAGGCTGGCTTCCGCATTCATGCGATTGGCTTCGGCTTCTGCCTTAGCCTGTTCCATCATCGACTCGACCTCTTGCGCCGCATCGCGTTGTTTTAGTTGGTAGGAGGCCAGGGTTGATTGCGCCTCTTCGCGCAGTCGCTGCGCTTCTTCTATCTCATTGCGGACCTCTGCAATCTTTTCGTCGAGAGCGTCCGTTGCCGCCTTCTTGAGCGGTTTGAAGACGGCGATGATAAAAATGACGAAGGCAATTGCCACCCAGAAGGTCGAACCGAATTCCATCAGGCACTCTCCCTCAACACTGCGGTTACGGCGGCGTTGGCTTCGTCCCGATTAATTTCGCTGCCAATAAGGCGGCTTGTCGCTGCCTTGGTTAGATCGCCCGCAATTTCACCGATTTCGTTGATAGCACGCGCCCTTTCGTCAGCGATCCGCTTTTCCGCTTCCGCCAACTGATCAGCAAGTCTCGCAGCTAGGGCATTACGCTGATTTTCCGCGTCCTCCGCCATCTTTCGGGCTGCCTCGCGCACTGAATTCTGTGCTTCGGCGGTGGCCTCTGCGACGGTTTTCTCGTAGTCGGCCAAGGCTGCTTCAGCCTCGGCCTTGAGCGCCTCCGCCTTTTCCAGGTCGGATTCGATTCTCACCTGACGCGATTCCCTAACTTCGGTAACGCGCGGCAGCGCAACCTTCCAGAGGATCAGATAAAGCGCAATAAAGATTAGCGCCAACCAGAACAATTGGGTCGGAAATACCGAAATATCAAGTTGCGGCATGAGAGCTCCCGCGTCCGACGAGGTTAACGGTTATCCGAAGAGAATAAGCAGAGCGATAACCAGTGCGAAGAGCGCTATCGCTTCCACCAGCGCGAAGCCAAGCATAGTCATGGTGAACACTTCGCCGCGGGCTGCGGGGTTACGGCCGACCGCGATGATGAAGGACGAGAACACGCTGCCGATGCCGATACCGGAACCGATCATTCCGATAACCGCGAGACCGGCACCGATGAGTTTTGCAGCTTCGACTTCCATGAGTTTGTTCCCTCTTTAAATGTCGTTTCGTTCGAGTGATTGGGTTTGTCGCACTGCTTTAGTGAAGATGCAGCGCGTCGTTGATGTACAGGCAGGTTAAGATTGCAAAGACATAGGCTTGGAGAAAAGCGATCAAGATTTCAAGGCCGGTTAAGACAACAACAAAGGCAAACGGCACTATGCCAAAAACGCCCAGCGCGGCAACGAAACCCGCGATTACCTTGAGCAACGTATGACCTGCCAGCATGTTGGCGAACAGACGCACGGACAGGCTGATTGGCCGAGATAGATAGGAGATTACTTCGATTGGGATCAGCAACGGCCACATCGGCAGTGGGGTGCCGGGTGGCAGAAAGAAGCTGAAAAAATGAAACCCATGCTTCGCAAAGCCCAGAATTGTCACTCCGATGAAGATGACGATCGCCAAAGCGAAAGTTACTACGATGTGGCTCGTAAAGGTGAAGCTATAGGGTGTCATGCCCAGCAAATTGCCGAATAGCACGAACATGAAAAGTGTGAAGATGAACGGGAAGTATTTGCGGCCTTCATTGCCCACCGTGTCGCGTAATAGGTTTGCTATGAATTCGTAAGACAGCTCAACGGCGCATTGGAATCGATTGGGAACCAGCGCTCGGTGGCGCGTCCCTAGCATCATAAAGGCGACGATGAGCACGAAGGTTGCAACCATATAAAGTGATGAGTTTGCGAACGAAACATCAACACCGCCCAGGTTCAATGGAATCAACGTTTTGATTTCGAACTGTTCTAGGGGACTTGTTGCCACTATGGTTCCTCGTTCAATCCTTGTTCTTCACGTCCTAGTCGCCGGATTTCTTGTAGCCCGCGGCGAGACCGTAACCGCTTGCCACACGTACGACATTTACGATCCCGGCCGCCGCACCTAATAGGAAGAAACCGATCAGGAACCAAGGCTTCGTATCAAGCCAATGGTCAAGAAGGAGACCAATTCCGACACCGACACCGATTGCAGCAACCAAGTCTACCCCGATGCGCAATGCAGTCCCTAGGCCTTGTTCTCCACTGCGTCCGCCCGATTTTCCCTTTACAGTTCCGTTGCGACGTTGTCGGGCGGCTTGCAGCCGTTCATCCAGTTCTTCCAACGAGTTTGGCTTTTCACCCTGGGCCATGGCGATGTGTCCCTCCAAATGGCTCGAACCAACGCTGAAAGCGGGCGCACCATACTGTTGAGATCCTCTTAAGTCAAGCCGCTGCGAGACCTTCAAATGCGGTCAAAAGTCGCAGAAAACCGGGGATTTTGACCGGCTGCGTCAGGCGGTCGCGCGAAGTTCCTGAGCGCGCTGCAGATCGACAGAAACGAGCTGACTGACGCCGCGTTCACCCATGGTCACGCCGAACAGCCGGTCCATGTTTGCCATGGTTATTCGATGGTGTGTAATGATCAGGAACCGGGTATTGCTGGCATCAGCAATTTCACTGAGCAAGCTGCAAAATCGTTCCACATTGGCGTCGTCGAGCGGAGCGTCTACCTCGTCAAGTACGCAGATCGGCGCGGGATTGGTTAGAAAGACGCCGAACAGTAAGGCGATTGCTGTCAATGCCTGCTCGCCGCCAGATAGCAGCGACATTACTTGCAATTTTTTGCCCGGCGGACTGGCCATGATTTCCAGCCCGGCTTCAAGTGGGTCGTCGGCTTCGGTCAGAGTGAGATAAGCCCGGCCGCCGCCGAACAGCTTCACGAACAGTTCCTGAAAATGATTGTTAACAGTCTCAAAGGCGGTCAGTAGCCGTGCTCGGCCCTCACGGTTAAGTTGGCCGATGCCCTGACGCAGGCGGGCGATCGCGCCGACTAGGTCCTCGCGCTCGCTTTGCATTGACTTGATCTGCGTTTCCAACTCTTGCGCTTCGATTTCGGCGCGCAGATTGACTGGACCCATATTGTCGCGCTCGCGGACCTGCCGGCTCATTTTCGTTTCGACCGTTTCTGGATCAGGCATTTCCTCGTCTGCTGGTATGCTGGCCTCCTGCAGGATGGCGTCAGGCGTGCACTCTAGGCGCTCGCCAATGCGTTCGCGAACCGTCGCGCAATCGCTCTCAGCCTGATCGACCTGGGCTTCGCAACGGACCCGTTGTTCGCGGTTCTCCGCGAGTTGACTTTCGGCGCTGCGCAAAGCGGCGTTGGCGTCTTTTTGGCTTGTCTCGCCCTGCGCCAACGCATCTGCGGCTACACCCCGCTTCTCCTCCGCCGTGGTAATAGCCGTCAGTAAGCGGTTGCGCTGTTCAGCGATTTCTCCCGGTCGCATGGCTAGACCGTCCAGCGTTTCCTGTGCTGCATTGTGGCGCTCTTTCAGATCGGAGAGGCGACCGGTAGCGCCAGTCGACCGGTTGCCCCAGCTCTCCAGCTCCAAGGTGATGGTTTGGCGCCGAGCCGCACGCTCTTGCGCATCGCGCTTTAGCCGGTCGTAAGAGCTACGTTTCTCGGATTGGTCAGAGCGCAACTCGCTCAAAGTGGCCCGCAAGCTCTCGATGGAGGCCTTATTGGTATCCGGGTCCTCAAGTTCTTCGATCGCCCGCCGCGCTGTTTTCCATTGCAGTTCGGCCTCGTTGAGATCGTAGACTGTTTGGTTGGCCGCATCGGCCAAGGCTGATAACCGCGATTTCGCTGCTGCTGCGTCGCCGGATACTTCGCCATAGGTTGCACGTGCGAAGTTAAGCTTCGAGAAAGCTTCGTCCTGCGCCTGACGTGCGGACCGTTCGGCGGTTTCCGCAGTCGCCCGCGTGCGTCGGGCAATCTCGAGTTCCAGTTGTTTTGCCTTGAAGTTCGGACCGGTCGTTGACAGTTCCTCACGCAGAGCGTTCAAGCGATTGCGCTGGCCCAGCCGGATCGCGGCCGGTGTCGGTGCACCAGCGGAAACGCGATAGCCGTCCCAACGCCAAAGTGCGCCGTCCTTGCTGACAATGCGTTGGCCTGGTTTTAAGCTGGCGTGCAGCTTCTCCCCCGTCTCTTCATCTTCGACGACTCCGATCTGCGAAAGGCGACGGTGCAGGGCCTGTGGTGCCTTGACGAACTGCGACAGCGGTGTCGCCGGGTTAGGCAGTTCCTGCAGAACCGAAAATGCCGGCAATATCGCCCAATAAACCGGTGCGGCGGTGTCAATCGGCGCCTCAATATCCTCGCCCAAGGCCACACCAAGCGCCGCTTCGTAGCCAGGTTCGACGCCCACCGACTCGATCATAGGTGCGAAAAAATCTCCCTCGACCGGGTCAACTAGCTCTGCCAGCGCGCGGATCTCTGCACTAAGCCGCTCTCGGTTGGCCTCCATCTGCCGTGCCTTGTCGCGCGCGCAAGTCTCGTTTTCCTGCGCTACTTTAAGGGCCGCTTCTGCATCGGCGGATTTTTCGCGCGCTTCGGTGACGGCGAGTTCGGCGTCGTTGATTGTTGTTTCTATCTCGGTAAGATTGGAACCATCCGCAACCTCCGCAGCCAGGTTGACGCGATCGTTGTCCATTTCTTCGGCGCGATGTTTGAGCTTTTCAATGCGCTCCCAGAGTTGGTCGCGTTGCCGCTCCAGGGTCGCTTGTTTGACTTCCGCTTCCGCCGTCGCGGCGAGCAGTTCGTTCTGTTCGATCTCCTTCGCTTCGACCTGCGCAGTAATTTCCGCCAAGGCCATATGCGTTGTTGCCTCGCGCTCTGCTTCGTTTTGCAACGCTGTGTCGATGGTGACTGCTTCAGCTTCGAGACGTTTTATCGTTGCTTTCGCTTCCGCAAAGAGCGACTGCTCACGTTCGATGTCGCCGGAGATCTGCACCAGCCGCCGCTCCGCTTCTGTCTGGGCATCTGCAATTCGCGCTTCCTCTCGTTCCAGCTCGTTGCGGCCCATCAGCAGTCGCTGCAGTTCGGCGGCAGCCTCGGTTTCCTTTTGCCGCAGATCCGGCAGTGCTGCGGCGACCACCGTCTGCCGCGTCGCAGCCGCAGCCGCAGTCTCGGTTCGGTTAGTGACGGTTGCTTCGGCCTCTTGCAGCCGTCCACGCGCGGTATCGAGCGCATCAAGTGCTTCCTGCCAGCGAAGATGCAACAAAATCGCTTCGTGCCGGCGAATGTTTTCGGACAGACGACGATACCGTTTTGCCTGTCGCGCCTGCCGCTGCAGCGCCTGTTCCTGACCCTCGAGCGCCTCGATGATGTCATCAAGGCGGCTAAGATTGTTTTCTGCAGCGCGGAGTCGCAGTTCTGCTTCGTGTCGCCGCGAGTGCAGGCCCCGAATGCCAGCTGCTTCTTCAAGCAGGACCCGTCGTTCGGTAGGTTTTGCGCCAATCAATGCACCGATGCGCCCCTGGCTAACCATCGCGGTGGAGTGGGCACCGCTAGCCAAATCGGCGAACAACAGCTGCACGTCGCGCGCACGGACCTCCTTGCCGTTCACGCGGTATTGAGATCCCGAGCCACGCTCGATCTTACGCGTAACTTCTATTTCTTCGCTGTCGTTAAAGGCAGCCGGTGCGCTGCGGTCCACATTGTCCAACCGCAGGGTAACTTCAGCGATATTGCGCGAGGGTCGCGTCGTTGTGCCGCCGAATATGACGTCTTCCATCTCGCCGCCGCGCATGCTCTTCGGTGAAGTTTCGCCCATCACCCAACGCAGGGCCTCTACGACGTTCGATTTGCCGCATCCGTTGGGGCCAACGACCCCGGTCATCCCAGCCTCGATGAAGAGCTCGGTTGTGTCGACGAAGGATTTAAAGCCCGTAACTTGGAGACGACTAAAGTGCACTGACGCCTATTTTTCTAATTTCCTTAAGAGATCGTCGAATACCTTATATGACTGTGCCCCGACAATGCGTTTTTCGTCATTTATGATGAAAGTAGGCGTGGAGTTAACTTGGTAACGATTCCCGAAGTCTAGCCGGTTCTTAAGAACGCCGTCGACGATTGCGCGGTTCTCCGCACAGGCCAGAAAATCCACTTCGCTGAGGCCGCCAAGCGTACCGATTCGCGCCAACGCCTTCACAGGATCCTTGTCCTGGGACCATTTTTCCTGGTTCTCGAACAGGACGTTGAGGAATTTGAAATAGCGTGCCGGTGGCGCGCAGCGTGCCAGAATCGCCGCCATCAAGCCCAACTGATCGAACGGAAAATCACGGAACACCAGCTTTGCGCGGCCAGTATCAATGTAGTGCTTCTTCAGGTCTGGCAGGACCTCGATATGGAATTGCCGGCAGTGAGAGCACGTCAACGAAGCATACTCAACAATTTCGATCGGCGCCTTGGGGTCACCTAGCAAGCGGTCTTTCAGTGCTTGTTCCGCTGAAGGCGGCGCAGACCAGGTGCCGGTGGAGAGAAGCAGGAGTGCGGCAGCTGCCAGTGTCGCGAAGAGTCGGGTCATTGCGATCTCCTAGGTCCCTGTGGTCAGTGGGCGGGGAGTATAGGTTTGAATGCGGCAGGATCAAGGCAACCCGCTGCAGCGTAATATCGAATAATATCACGATTTTTTGACTTCGCCGCCGTTGCTGAAAATTGCTGCTCCGAGCCGCTCCAGCGCCTCCTGGAGCTCGTCATCCTCCACCTCATCGAGGATAACGGCTAGCGCCGCGCGTTGTTCAGAATTAGGCGTGCGTCTGCGGTATTTCGGGGGTGGCGGAGTTTGTCGCAACGGCGCGTGGCTCAGCCTCAGTTTGCCAACCGCCCCATAGCCGAAATGGCTATTGATTTGCTCCACCACTAGTGGCTCGAGATGCTGTAATTCTGTGGCAACTCCGCCTTGCACCCGGATGTGCAGGGTGCCGTTCTTGCGCTGGCCGGAGGGGAAGACAAGCTTTTCTGGCTGTGACACACGGGCCAGCCTCCGACCTACGACCCTATCCCATTCGGTGATTAGGGTGGCTTCGGCGAAGCCGCGTTTGCCGATGGCCTTGGCCGAGATTTTAGGCAGAGCTGCCGCCACAGGTCGTGCACCGCTGTTACGCTTGGAATTTTTGGATTTCGATTTTTGGCCCCTCATGACGTTGCCATGCCTATCCGTTCGATCTGTATCCACTATAGTGATGCCCTGATGGAATTACAGAACGACATTGCTGTGGCGGCAATTCTCACATGGTACGACCGCAACCGGCGCGCCATGCCGTGGCGCGCGCTACCTGGTCAGACCATAGACCCGTACCACGTTTGGTTGAGCGAAATTATGCTGCAACAGACAACAGTGGCGACGGTCGGGCCATACTTCGAGCGGTTTCTCGAGCGTTGGCCGGATATTGGAGCGTTGGCTGCCTCGCCATTGGACGATGTGCTGCATGCTTGGCAGGGCTTGGGCTACTATGCCAGGGCGCGCAATTTGCATCGTTGCGCTGTCGTTGTCACGAGTGAACTAGGCGGGCGGTTTCCGGATGATGAGGAGGGCCTGCGCGAATTACCGGGCATCGGGCGCTATACCGCTGCTGCGATTGCGGCAATCGCATTCGACAAACGGGCTACCGTCGTAGACGGTAATGTGGAACGGGTCATGGCGCGTCTTTTTCGGGTCTTGATGCCACTACCAAACAGTAAGGGCGCCCTTTACGACCTGGCCGATTCTTTGACCCCGAGCGAACGCTCTGGTGATTACGCTCAAGCGGTAATGGATCTGGGGGCGACGATTTGCACGCCGCGCAATCCAAAATGTTTGCTCTGTCCGTGGTCAGACGCCTGCGCCGGGCGCGATATAGCGACGGAACTGCCCCGACGCGCGCCGAAGAAGGTGCGGCCCCTGCGACGTGGCGTAGCCTTCTGGCTGCGGCGTGACGACGGGGCGGTTATGTTGCGCCGCCGACCGGAGGAAGGATTGCTCGGCGGGATGATCGAGGTCCCGTCTACGGAATGGCGAGAGGGACCGCCAATCGACCGATCAGTGGCTGAGAAAATGGCGCCGTTTCCGTGCCGGGACTGGAAAATGCTCCCAGGCTTTGTTGCGCATGGATTTACTCACTTCCGGCTCGAACTAGCCGTTTTGAGTGGCTCAGTGACGGGAGATCCACCACCATCTTCTTACTGGTGTCCGCTTGACCGACTAAATGAACAGGCTTTACCGACGGCAATGAAGAAAGTCGTTTTTCACGCGGTCAACGCTGAAATGGGCTAGGGTCTGGAGAACGTATCAGAAGGAGATAGCAGGATGACCGATATCGATGTCAGCAGAACTGACTTCGGAGAGGACCTGTCGGTGAAAATCCGGGAAGTGGAGACGATCCCACTGCATTTGCCCTTTGCGTCACCGTTTCAGATCTCATCGGCGACACGCGACTTTCTTGAAGTTCTAATCGTCCGTATTCATGCCGATCAAGGCGTTTTTGGCATCGGTGAGACACAGGCTTGGCGCAGGCAAGGTAGCGCGGAAACGTTGCCCAACCTGATGCGATCGATCCAAGACCAGTTCGCCCCGCTGCTGATCGGTCGCTCCCCGTTCGAGGTCAATGCGATCATGCACGACCTTAATGCCAGCCTTTACAACTCGCTATACGCACAGGCGGCGATTGGAGACGCGTTGTATGATCTAATTGGCAAGCTCCTCAATGTGCCAATCCACGGGCTACTCGGCGGCAGATGCCGAGATCGGGTGCGGGTTGGGGCGGTGCTCTCGATTAAACCTACGGTGGAGGAACTGCTGGACTCCGCGCAAGGCTTCTTCGATAGCGGATTTCGCCATCTGGGACTTAAGATTGGGATCGACTCGACGGCAGACCTGCGCAACGTAGCGGCGCTGCGTGAGCGGTTCGGCGACGACATCGTTTTGCGGGTCGATGCCAACGCGGGCATGAATTACGATGCGGCGCGCCGTCTCCTGAAAAAGATGGAACCTTTCGATATCGACGCAGCGGAGCAACCGATTGCGATCTGGGATATCGACGGTCTGGCAGAACTGGCGCGGGCGGTGGATATTCCGATTATGGCCGACGAGTCGGTATCGACCGATCACAGTCTGCTGGAAGTAATACGCAAGCGTGCCGCCAGTGTGGTGCAGACCAAGACAGCGAAAAATGGCGGCATCCACTACATACGTCATCTTTGGGTGTTGGCGCAGGCCGCGGGTATGCGTATTTATCCCGGTAATCATCCAAGTACGAGTGTCGCGACTTCATCCGTCGCGCAGATGTGTGCCGCTTCGCCGAATCCGGTGATGGAGGGGGTATTCGCCGTTGGAGTTAGCGGCGCGTTGGCCGACGATATCGTGGAAAACCCAATGCGCCCGATAGATGGTGAGATTTCGGTGCCGGACGGGCCCGGTCTCGGTGTCACCCTGGATGAGGATAAGGTAGCCAGGTACCGGGTCGAAGTTTAAAAAGGATTAATGCAACCCCGCGCGCAGTTGCTGGCGTAAAATGTCAATTGGCTTCGCTTTGCCTTCCACGTCAAGGCACCAATAGGTCCATCCGTTGCAACCTGGCGCTCCTTGTACCGCGGCGCCGACCTGATGTATCGAGCCGCGATGATCGGCGGAGATCACCGACCCGTCCGCGCGTACTTTAGCAGTATAACGCCGGCACTGGCTGATCAAAATGTCGCCGGCGGACAGTAGGCCGCGCTCTACTAGCCAGCCGAATGGAATTCGCGGTTGCTTTCGCTTCGACGGTGTCTCTAGTAGACTGCTATCCGCCTCGGTCCGCACCTTGGCGATCCGCTTCTCGGCAATGTCCGCGTATTCTGACTCGCGCTCGATCCCAATGTAATTGCGACCGAGTCGTTTTGCTACGGCGCCGGTTGTACCGGTGCCGAAGAAGGGGTCGAGGATGACATCGCCGGGATTACTGGCTGCAAGAATGACACGGTGCAGCATCGACTCGGGCTTCTGCGTTGGATGCGCTTTCTCACCCTTGTCATTTTTTAACCGTTCGTGGCCTGTACATAGCGGCATCACCCAGTCACTGCGCATCTGCAAATCTTCGTTCAGTGCCTTCATAGCTTCGTAGTTAAAGGTGTAGCGCGCGTCCTTTGTTTTAGCGCACCAGAGCAGAGTTTCGTGCGCGTTAGTGAACCGCTTGCCGCGGAAGTTTGGCATCGGGTTTGTCTTGACCCAGATAATATCGTTTAGAATCCAGTAGGACAGGTCTTGCAGCGTCGCGCCAACCCGATAGATGTTGTGATAGCTCCCTATGACCCAGAGGGTCCCATTCGGTTTCAGGACACGTTTCGCGGCGGTGAGCCACGCTTGGGTGAACCGGTCATACTCTGTGAAGCTGTCGAACCTGTCCCACTGTGCGTCAACGCCGTCGACCCGCGAATTGTTAGGGCGGTGTAAATCACCCGACAATTGTAAGTTATAAGGAGGGTCGGCAAAGACTACGTCGATGGATTCCGCCGGGAGACTATCAAGTATTTCGATACAATCACCCAATAGAATCTGATTTACAGGAATTTTCTGTAACTGTTTTTTATCTCTCTTCATAGGTGAATCATGAGTCAGGGGATTCCACGCGTCAATACTTAAAATTTCTAAGAAAAAAGCCTACTATATATAGTAGTTTTACTTGAGAAAAGCCGCTATAGGTTTGAAACTACGGCGATGATGGTTAGTGACGCCTAACTGCTCAAGCCCCTCACGGTGCTCTTTTGTTCCGTAACCGGCATTCCGCTCCCACCCGTAACCGGGGTGTTCGAGGGCTAGTGCCGACATGATTCTATCGCGTGTTACCTTGGCGACGATTGAGGCTGCGGCAATAGAAAGGGAAAGCCCGTCGCCACGCACGACCGTCTGGACCGTGCAGGACAGTTTCGGCGACCGGTTGCCGTCCACCAGCGCGTGATCGGGTGGGACAGGCAGGTTTATAACGGCGCGTTGCATCGCCAGCATTGTCCCGGACAAAATGTTATGCGTATCTATTTCCGAGACGCTTGCAATCCCGACACCAAGCTGCGCGTAGTCCCCCAGTGCCTCGAAAAGGCCGCAACGTACCTTTGCCGACAGCTTTTTAGAATCGTCGAGCCGGTCTTTTATTGATCGTGGCAGTGTCGTTGGATCTAGGACCACGGCGGCGGCGATGACCGGCCCAGCCCAAGGCCCGCGGCCCGCCTCGTCAATTCCAGCGACGAGACCGTCAGCGCTTTTTTCTATAGCAAAATCAGGCATCGGGTTTTTGGGCATGCCCATCCGGGCTTTTTTCTGGTGGCGGTAAGGCCGATAAATCTCTCTGCTGCGGAATTTGGGTCGTAGTCTTGATTCTCCGACGCGCGGTAAGCTGTTTGAAAAGCTGTCGTGCTTTTTCGATGCTGGTGATTGCGAAAATCGCTAGCGCCATCGATGCACGGCGGGTTAGGCGCCATTCGCGGAAATATACGAGCCGCAACAGTGCGCCAAGTGTTTCGGGATGCTGCGCCGCGCGGTGATGCAGTCGGCGGGCGCTATTTAACCAAAGCGGGCTGGTCACTAAGGAGACGACTGTTACCGCGACGATCAGGCGATGGATATCGGCATCGACAACCTGCCGGTCGATTGCTGCGGCGCCGAGCACGAAAGAGAACTCGCCGATCTGTGCCAGAATCAAGCTGGACAAAAAGGCACGCTGCCAGGTTTCGCCCATGAAGCGCAGTACACCAGTGTTCAGCGCTGTCTTGAACACCACGATGAACAGCCAGAGCATTAGGACAAGCCCAATATTATCCCAGAGGAACTGGAGATCGATCAGCAGGCCAATCGACAGGAAGAAAACCATTAACAGAACACTCTGTATCGGTCTCGCGGTCTCGCTGACCGCATGACGCTGTGCGCTGCTGCCGATTAGCAGTCCAGCGAAAAACGCTCCAAAGGCAGGTGATAGTCCCATGATGCCAGCTATCGCGGCGAAGCCAAAACACCAGGTCAGCGCTGCAACGGGCGTCAGATCTACGCTGCCCACGGTAACGGCCACCAGTGGTAGGTTCACGTGTCGCCGTCGGCTGAGATACAAAGTCGCAGCGGCCAGCAATCCAATAGACAGGACGATTTTGAAAACGAGGGAGTACTGAAACGCTTCACCGGACATGCCGTCGACTACTATCAGCATGGGCGCGACGGCCAAGTCCTGTGCAACGAGTACACCGACAGTGATGCGACCGACACGTGTGCGCAACTCACCAACCTCCTCCAGCATTCGGATTGCAACGACCGTGCTGCTTAGTGCTAGCACGAAGCCAAATAGGATGGCGTGTGAGGCTGACCAATTGAATAGTCGAGTAAAGGCCAGCAGCAATACGACGCTGGCGACGATTTGCAGTAGAGCAGTGAAGACGGCGATCCGCCAACTGCGGCGAAAACTTCGCAGCGACAACTCCATGCCCACGAAGTAGAGCAACATCAGTACGCCCAGCTCCGCCAGTGTTCCAACCTGGCCGCGGTCACTTATCAGCGCCAGGCCGGATGGGCCAAGCAGGATGCCAGCAAAAATATAACCAACGATTGATGGCTGACCGAGTCGCCGGATTAAGGTGCCACAAAGAGTTGCGGCCGTCACGACCACCGCAATTCCCGTCAGATCTAGGCTGCTTTCCATGGCCACTACTTTAACTGATTCGGCTTTTATCTAGAGCAACTTGAGTTGATCTCCAGGCGCCGGCGGAGGGTTGAATTGCGAGGTGTCCAACGTGGGGGCGCGCTTGTCCAAACCCAGCTTGCGTCGCGCAAGGATAAAGCGATTGGCTAGCATGTCAGCGTATACGCCGGTACCTGTACGACGCTGGCCCCAGGTTGAATCGTAGTCGGCGCCACCCCGAGTGTTGCGCACTAAAGCCATGACGTGCTTGGCCCGGCCTGGATAGTGGGCATGCAGCCACTCGACGAACAGGTCTCGGATTTCTAGTGGCAGACGGAGCAGTGTGTAGTTTGCATAGCAGGCGCCGGCCTCCTTTGCCGCGGAGAGGATCGACTCTAACTCGGCATCGTTTAGAGCTGGGATCATTGGCGCGGCCAGGACACATACCGGGATATTTGCTTCACTCAGTGTGCGTATTGCGGCCAGACGTTTCGCTGGCGTTGGTGCGCGCGGCTCCAACCTTCGCGCCAAATCTCGGTCGAGTGTGGTGACCGAAATGGAGACGGCGGCCAAACCTGCCGCCGCCATTGGTTGAATAATATCGATATCCCGGATCACAAGCGGCGATTTTGTGATGATAGTGCAGGGGTGCCGGAATTCCCAAAGCACTTCCAGAATTTTGCGGGTGATTTGCAATTTCTGTTCGATCGGCTGATAGGGATCGGTGTTTGAGCCAAGCGCGATAAAGGCCGGCCCGTAGTTGGGTTTGCGCAGCTCTTCGGCCAATCGCGCAGGTGCGTTTGGTTTCTGAAACAGGCGCGTCTCGAAATCGAGACCCGGAGAAAGCCCGTAATAAGCGTGGGTCGGTCGTGCAAAACAATAGCTGCAACCGTGCTCACAACCACGATAAGGGTTGATCGAGCGGTCGAAAGGAACGTCTGGTGACCCGTTATAGGCGATGGCCTTGCGCGCATTGTCGATTCCGATGGTCGTCCGAACGGGAGGAGGGGGCTCGCTATCACCGACCCAGCCATCGTTAACATGAACGCGCACCTGCGCTTCGAACCGGCCCGTCCTGTTGCTCGCCGCGCCGCGTCCTTTGCGCGCCCGGATAGGCGTCAAAATATGCATTAGAAAATATTATGGAACAAAACATGAACACGCAAGTATTTTTGATAGTTGCTCGATTGAGGTCGTTGGGCGATAACTTTGACTAATGGCCGATTTGAGCATCATTATTCCGACCTTGAACGCGGGGGGCGGGCTGCGCCGCAGTCTGCCGCCTCTGGCATCTTTTAATGCGCTTAATCTGGTCCATGAGGTCATCTTCGCGGATGGTGGCTCGACTGATGAAACACATGAAATTGCAGTTGCGGCGGGTGCGCGGGTCGTGACGGCAAAACGGGGACGTGGTCAGCAACTGGCTGCCGCGGCGGCTGTTGCTAAGGGACGATGGTTGCTTTTTTTGCATGCCGACACCAGCCTTGAACCCCGATGGCATGAGTTTGTCTGGGCGTTTATGCACAAGGAAAAAAATAACCAGCGTGCCGGATTCTTCAGTTTTAAACTGGATGATAATAGGAAACGGGCCAGGGTTTTGGAAATTTTTGTGGCATTGCGCATCGCTCTGTTCCGGCTGCCCTATGGTGACCAGGGGCTACTGATCTCGCGGGATTTTTACCGAAAAATAGGTGGCTTTAAACCACTTCCGCTGATGGAAGATATCGATATCGTAAGGCGTATTGGACGTCCACGGTTGGTACATCTGCCGCGCAACGCTGTCACGTCGGCTGAGCGGTACCGGAGGGACGGCTATCTCTGGCGGCCTTTGCGCAATTTCTTTTGTCTGTCGCTATACTTTTTGGGAGTGCATCCGCGCGTCATAGTGAAGATCTACGAATGAAGAACCATCTGGCGATATTCGCTAAGGCTCCCCGGTTGGGACAGGCGAAACGCCGTCTCGCGGCTGATATCGGTATGGTCGCCGCAGCTCGGTTTCAGAGATTGGCATTGGACGCTACTGTTCGTCGGCTTATGGCTGATAGAAGGTGGGACACTTGGTTGGCGACGACGGGGGGGGCGATGCGGTGGCCTGCTGGCGTTAAGCGAATGAAACAGCCGAGCGGCGATCTGGGCCGGCGCATGAAATGGGCGATGCGCGGTTTTACGCCGGGGCCTGTCGTCATCATCGGATCCGACATCCCGGATATTCAGCCATCGCATGTCGCAGCGGCATTCCGCGCACTCGGCCGGTACGATGTGGTATTTGGGCCGGCTGTTGATGGCGGCTACTGGCTTGTGGGAACGCGCCGCAGGCCGATGCTCCCGGACCTTTTCAAAGCCGTTCGCTGGTCGACGCGGCATGCGCTTGGTGACACGATCATTAATCTGGGCGATAAATTTAGCTATGCGCTGCTGGAAACACTCATTGATATAGACGATGGTCCTGCGCTGGAACGATGGCTAAAGCGTTAACGGTTGGGTGCAATTGAAGATAGGCGCAATAATGCATCACTGGCGAGTTGTTGCGTCAGTTCTCCGGCGTCAAGGGCGCGGCCGAATGCACCGGCCTGGCCGGCCCAAACCTGCGTAAAATCCATCGAGCCCGCTTCCTTATCCCTCGCCTGCAGGGGGGCCAGCGCGGCGCTTGCGAGAGGAAAGGCTGGCGCCGCATCTGACATTGGGCCGATTTCGCGCATCAGACGGTTAACGATGCCGCGTGCTGGCCGGCCTGAAAATAGGTTGGTAATGCTTGTGATATCGTCTTGCGCGCCACGTAGCGCCTTGCGGTAGGAATCGCCAATCAGCGACTGCGGTGTAAACAGGTAGGCGGTTCCCATTTGCACGCCTGACGCTCCCAGCGCCAGCGCGGCCGCTATGCCGCGGCCATCGCCAATCCCGCCAGCGGCAATGACGGGAACCGCAACCGCATCGGCTACTTGCGGCACTAACGCGAAGGTGCCAACCTGTGACGCTACATCTTCCGTCAGGAACATACCCCTATGACCGCCGGCTTCGACGCCTTGTGCGATGATCGCGTCGCACCCTCGTTCTTCTAGCCAACGCGCTTCTGCTACAGTCGTCGCAGAGCTGATAATACAACAACCGGCGCCCTTGACCCTGGTCAGTAGCGGCTCAGCCGGAAGCCCGTAGTGAAAGCTCACGACTTTGTGCTTGAGTTTTTCGATGACTGCGCAGGCGTCATCGTCAAAGGGTTCGCGCGCCATGCCGGTCGCCGCCGAATTAGGCTCTATGCCGAACTGGGCGTAATAGCCGGACAAAGTTTTCTTCCATGCCGCTTCGCGTGCCGGATCGGGAACCGCTGGCGTGTGGCAGAAAAAGTTTACGTTGAATGGTTTCGCTGTGCGTTGCTGGATGATACCGATCTTGGACTGCAGCTTATCAGCGTTAAAGCTTGCGCCGGGGAAAGAGCCAAGACCTCCAGCTTCACTGACCGATACAGTTAATGCCGTTCCACCCGACCCCGCCATCGGTGCTTGCACGATTGGATGTTCTGTGTCGAAAAGTTCCAGAAGTCGGTGATCCGGCCACATCGTTTCAGGACCTCGTGGGTGTATTAGATAGCAATCGTGAGAGAAGTCTAGTTCCGCTATTGCAAGTGAATAACAAGTTTATGGTATCGCTGCTTTCTCAAATTGGCATGGATTATTGCGTTAGGTCTTGCTTTTCTATGTTCGGTTTTTCGGACTTATTGAAACGTTCGTCGTAAATTGGGCGTCCGCCGGTATTTGGGCCCGGATACTGCACGAACAAGATGCGGCAGCCGTTCTTCGTATGCATTTCATATTCGATATGCGGATCTTCCATGTAGACCATGTCGCCTTTCGTGAGGGTTCGTTCGCCGAACCGGCATTCGCCTTCGAGTACGTACCAGACTTGAGCGAAATCATGCAGATGCAAAGGGAAGCCGGAGCCCGGCTCATAGGTAAGCACCCCAGCGTTGGGCGCTGTCGGATTCTCCTCCGTCGGATGGAAGATCATTTGGGTGGTGTTGGCGAACCGGCCGATCCCCGGTTGCATCCGTTCCGGCTGACCGAATACCGGTTCTTTGTGCGTTTTGCGTGCGGATTTGAGGGTGGGTTTCGTGCTCATCTGCTATCGCCTTAACCGTTTTCGCTGCGACGATAGCACCTGTTCGGGGAATTAGTCCTGGACTGTTTACAATTAGTTAAGAATGCCACTAAAAAGAAAACGCTGCGCACCGCTAGGACCTGTCCCTCTATCGGCGGTGCGCAATAGCGCCTCTGACCTTGCCAGGGCTGGTTTTAAAATTATCCGAGATCACGTGTCCGGGCCGGTTTGGCTGCACTTATGAACACAAATGCGGGCTGCGATGCGCGGGGAATTTCAATCGCCGGGGGTCGGCTGCGCCCGGCAGGCAAGTCGCCCCGCATTTGCTAGCGAACCAAAGCGACTTTTTCTGATAGACAGTGAGGATCGTGCCATTGTGGTCTTCCTGCGCCGTAACCGGATCGTTGTCCAAGGCCGGCATAACGATAAAAGCCAGCGGTGCTCTGGCGAATGAAACAAGAAACAATATGCTAAATTGAACCTATCTTGAGACTGAAGTTTAGTGTGAGAATTAAACTTTCGAATTTTCAAATAGTGGCGAAATGACAGTGCCGTTATTGATTTTATAGGGCCCGTCGGGCGCGAAGGGCCGCGGTGAGGGTTCCGTCATCGAGATAGTCCAACTCTCCGCCGACTGGCACACCATGCGCTAAGCGCGTGACAGCAACTCCTGTCGATTTAAGGCGCTCTGTCAGATAATGCGCAGTCGTCTGGCCGTCGACTGTCAAGTTGGTCGCCAGGATGACTTCCGTCACCTCCTGCGCGGCGGCTCGGGTTATCAGCGAGGCGATGTTGAGGTCTTCCGGGCCGATACCGTCAAGCGCCGACAGGCGCCCGCCCAGAACGTGATAGCGCCCTGGAAAGCTGCCTGTGCGCTCTATTGCCCACAAATCTGCCACTTCTTCCACGATGCAGAGTTGTGTGCTGTCACGATCCGGATCTGCGCAGATTGCGCAGGGGTTGCGGGTATCGATACTGCCGCAGGTCCCGCAAGCCTGAATTGCGTCGGCGGCGTCAACAAGTGCGCGGGCAAGCGGTTCCATAATCGTGTCAGGCTTCTTGATCATCTGCAGGGCAGCCCGACGCGCGGAGCGCGGCCCCAGCCCAGGCAACCGCGCTAGCAGTTGTATCAGACGCTCGATTTGCTGCATCGAAGCGCTTTCAGAACGGCATCTTGAAGCCGGGAGGCAGTTCGACCCCGCCCATCATCTTCGAGGACTCTTCCTGCATATATGCGTCAACCTTGGCGCGCGCATCGTTCTGCGCGGCGACGATCAGGTCCTCTAGAACTTCGGCTTCGTCCGGGATGATCAGCGTCGGATCGATTTTCACCTTGCGCATCTCGCCCTTGCCGTTCATCACCACATTGACCATCCCGGCTGCAGCGCTGCCCGTGATCTCCACATCGACGAGACGTTGCTGCATCTCAGCCATCTTGGATTGCATTTCCTGCGCTTGTTTCATCAGCTGGCCGAGATTCTTCATGGCCCGATACTCCCTATCATTCTTCCGTTTGATTGGACCCCAGATCGGTTACCTTAGTCACCGTGGCACCAGGAAACACTTCCTTAACTGCATTCACTAACGGGTGCCTATCCGCCTCCGCAAATCGCTGCTTTTCGTCAGCCTGCGCTGCGTCGGCAAGGGATGGCTCGCCGCTGGTATCGGATACGCTGACAATCCACCGGTCCTGCGTCCAGTCCGATAACAGGCGCCCGATGCGATTAGCGAGGTCGCGCGGTGCATGTTCGCCTGGCTGGAATTCAATGCGGCCCGGTGCGAAATGCACCAGGTGGACGTCATTGTAGAGGTGAGTTGTCAATATACCTTCGCGCTTTTCCTCGAATAGGGCGACAACATCCTTGAAAGATAGAATTTGTCTAGTAGGTTGCGAGATTGCCGCAACGTTTTGTGCTGCTTCCATGCGAGGCTCGGGTGCCGATTGTTTTCGCTCGACAGTTACACTCACCCCTGTCGGGGGCGGCACTATTTTCGGCTGTCCAGAGGGCGGTGGTGTTGGTGACGCCGGGGTCTTTTTCGGGTCCGTCTCTTGAAGCTGTCGGACGAGATCGCCCGGCGGCGGGAGGTCCGAGGCGTAGGCAAGCCGGACCAACACCATCTCGCCGGCAGCCAGCGGGACCGGGGCCATTTGCGTTTCGTTAAGTCCCTTTAGCAGCATCTGCCAGCATCGAGTCAGCACCGGCATCGTGAGTTTTTGCGCCATTGCTGCGCCTCGTACACGCTCTTCTTCAGGTACGCCCGGTTCCTTAATTAGGTCCGGGGCGATCTTCGCCCGTGTCAGCCAGTGTGTAAGCTCCAATAGATCCTGCAACACGACGATCGGGTCCACGCCGTCTCGATACATGGCGCGGAACTGTTCGAGTGCGGAGGCGATCTCGCCTGAAACGACTGCGTGGAATAGGTCGAACACCGCCCCTCGGTTCGCCAGACCCAGCATGTCACGCACTTGTTGGGCGGACACCGATCTGCCCGACAGCGCGATCGCCTGGTCGAGGAGCGACAGCCCATCGCGGACCGAGCCGTCCGCGGCACGTGCGACGATCTCGACCGCTTCATTCTCTATCTCAACGGATTCGTTGGATGCAACCGATCGGAAATGTGCAGCTAGTTGGTCCTGGTTTATGCGATGCAAGTCGAAGCGTTGGCATCGCGACAGGACCGTGACGGGCACCTTGCGAATCTCTGTCGTCGCGAAGACGAAAATAACGTGATCTGGTGGTTCCTCCAGCGTCTTCAGCAGACCGTTGAAGGCCTGTCGTGACAGCATGTGGACCTCGTCAATGATATAGACCTTGTACCGTGCAGAAACCGGCTTGTACCTAACCCCTTCGATAAGTTCGCGGATGTCGTCGATGCCGGTGCGACTGGCCGCATCCATTTCGATGACGTCGACATGTCGATCCTCGGCGATCGACAGGCAGTGCTCGCAGACTCCGCACGGGTCTATCGTCGGCCCACCGTTGCCGTCGACGCCAATGCAGTTAAGGGCGCGGGCAATGATGCGCGCCGTGGTCGTCTTTCCGACACCGCGTACACCGGTCAGCACAAAAGCATGCGCGACCCGGTTGGCAGCGATAGCGTTAGACAAAGTGCGTACCAGTGTCTCCTGCCCGATCAGCTCGTCGAACCCACGCGGCCGGTATTTGCGCGCAAGGACGCGATATCCGGTGGAATTGAAGCTGTCGTTCATAATCGTCTGGAAACGCTCGCCGTCTCGTTCGTGTTCGAAGCCCATTGATAAAGTGGAAGACTGAACCTGCGACCCGCGGCGAACTCGTTACGGCTGCTTCCTTCCGGATCTGACCGGGTTGGCGAGGGCCCCGTCCGCACGCCAGCCTTCCTATGATAGTATATCAGGATTCATCCCTGTCGCGGCAAGAGCTGAGTTGGCGCGTGATTGCACGATTTTTAGCCGCGTGGCAGTCTCTCAGACATGAAAGAACCGAATTTCTACGCGTCAGGTGGCATTGATCGGGCCGCTCATCTCCGTGTCGACGAAGATTGGGTCCGGCAGCAAATTGATGACCACATCGCCCGCATCGTGCCGATCTGGCGCATGCAAAATCTGATCATACCTGGTGATCCGCCGGTTGGCGTCACTGTCGAAGCTAGCCGAGGACTACTTATGGGCGCCGGCACTGTTGTGTTTCTAGGTATGATCGAAAACGTGGCGCATTTTACAGCCGATTTCTCTGCCCATGAAGAACCACCTCTAACGGAACACGGTCGTTTTCGCGATATGCGCGGTATAGGTCAACTACTGCCGCATCAGGAGGGCGCCTTACTTGTTTATGCAAGAGCGATCATCCAATGGCACGCGAGGCACCAATTCTGCGGCGTCTGCGGCAGCCCATCTAGCAGCCGCGAAGCTGGCCATATGCGTAAATGCACCAGCACTGACTGCAACGCCGAACATTTCCCGCGCCTCGATCCAGCCGTAATCATGCTGATACATGATGGTGACGACAGGCTTATCCTCGGCCGCCAACGGAACTGGCCGCCGGGTCAGCACTCGGTGCTTGCTGGTTTCGTCGAGCAGGGGGAAAGCCTAGAGGATGCGGTGGCGCGCGAGATTTTGGAGGAGGTTGGGGTCGAGATAACCGATATCGAATATCATTCCTCGCAGCCTTGGCCGTTTCCATCATCTATCATGTTGGGCTTCAATGCGACGGCCAAGCAGACAGATCTAAAGGTCGATCTAAACGAGCTGGAAGGTGCGGCCTGGTTCAGCCGAGATGATCTGCTCGCTTCGCCAGAGAACAATGCTTTTCGCCTGCCACGCAAGGATTCGATCTCCCGCCGCCTGATTGAAGATTGGCTCGTCCGTTGAAATTCAACGGACGAGGAGGACAACCATCAAAGCGGGAATGAAGACGACGGCCATCGCGGTCCACAGCAGCCAGTCCTTCACGCCGGCACCGCGCCAGCGCAGATAGGCGGCGGCCAAGGTCAGAAATGGCCAACCTGCGAAGACGATCTCCCCAAAAGATCGGGTGAAGTCGGGAAGGTCATAGTTGGCCGTCACCAAGGTGGCGCCGACGACAAAGCAGACAATACCCGCGACAAAGCACATTAGCCCCCGTTGCAGGAGGCGTTCTTTGCGGTTGTGACTGTCGTTACTAATCGTCAATGCCGGTGCGGCTCGCCGGATAGACGCCGAGCACTTTTACAGCCCGGCTGAAGAAACCCAGCTCTTCCAGCGCCAACTGAACGTTTGTCTGACTAGGGTGTCCCTCAATGTCGGCATAAAACTGGGTCGCCGAGAACTCGCCGTTGACCATGTAGGATTCGAGCTTTGTCATATTTACGCCGTTCGTGGCAAACCCGCCCATCGCCTTGTAGAGCGAGGCCGGCACGTTGCGTACCTGAAATACGAAGGAGGTCATGATCGGGCTGCTTTTTGGGTCCGGGTCTTGGGGCTCCCGGGCCATTATGATAAACCTCGTCGTGTTGTGCTTATGGTCCTCCATATTGCGGTGCAGAATTTCGAGATCGTAGATGTTGGCCGCCAGGTCGGAGGCGATTGCGGCGTGCGTTGGGTCTGGATTGGCTGCAAGGTCTTTCGCCGCGCCTGCCGTATCGGCATGTACTTGCGGCTCCAGACCCATAGAACGGATCGTCTCCCGACATTGCGACAGCGCCTGATGGTGGCTGCTGACAAATTTTAGGTTGTCGATTTTGGCACCTTTGACGCCCAGTAGATGATCATGTACCGGCTGAAAATGCTCTGCGATGATATGCAATTCAGAATCAGGCAGAAGGTGATGGATATCCGCGACGCGGCCTGCAGCTGAATTTTCGATGGGAATCATCGCCAGTCGAGCCTCGTTTGCACGCACGGCTGCGAACACGTCCTCGAAGGATGGACAGGGCAAGGGTTCCATGTCCGGATGAACCGCCCGGCATGCCATGTCCGAGTTGGCACCGGGCTGGCCCTGATAGGCGATCAGATGTTCGTTGTCAGCCGCCATTTTTCCCCTGTGTCCAAATGGTTAAGGCGCTAGCATCTCGCGCGCCCGTGTCAAGTCAGCCGGAGTATCGACACCGAGTGGAACCGTGTCAACGAGCGCTACATCGATGCGCATACCGGCCTCGAGTGCACGCAATTGCTCAAGTTTCTCGCGCTGTTCCAGCACGCCGGGGAGGAGTGCGACGAAATGTTTCAGGG
This sequence comes from Rhodospirillaceae bacterium, assembly GCA_002717185.1. The sequence continues at coordinate 93,111 of PBDC01000039.1, read as the reverse complement.
CGGTCCTGCGGTAGGCGTAAAGGCCAATATGGTGGTACAATGGTCCGTCGCCCGTTGGTGCCGTTGCCCGGGTAAAATAGAGGGCGCGGCCCACCGAATCGGGAGGTTTGACGGCGAAAACTGCCTTGACCACGTTTGGATTGCTGCGTTCTTCTGGTACTTTAATTTCAGCGGCGATGGTCGCGATGTCGACCTCCGGCTCGGCGAGAACATCAAAGGCTGCCTGGATGGAATTCGGGTCAATCGTCGGCAGGTCGCCCTGTACATTGACAATGGCATCATGGGTGCCGTCTGGATCGAATAGGGTCAGGGCCTCGAAAATTCGGTCGGAACCGGAAGGGTGTGCTGGATCTGTCAATATGGCATCGCCACCGGCTTCCCGAACGGCGGCGATGATTTCTTCATCTCCTGCGGCTATTACTACGGGACCGATATCGACCTCGCGGGCCCTTTCCATGACATGGACGATCATTGGCTTTCCGTGAATGTCGGCCAAGACTTTGTTGGGCAGACGGGTAGATTCAAGGCGTGCTGGGATGAGGATGATGGGGTTGCTTGGAAGCGACATTCGAGGTCGATCCTTTAAGGGGCCCTAATATAGCGGTCGAAATGAATGCCTGTCGAATTTGGTTTGCGGCGGAATTTGCATTTCACGATGACTGTGACTATACCGCTTGCACGGGTCGGTGTATGGATTTTTCGTGCACTTCCTGGGGAAGTGTGGCGCTGGCGACGGTATTTTCAGATCGGGAGTATGGGCATGAATGGTGACCCGTTACTAGTGAACAAGCTTGTCGGTTCGGTCATCTTCGCGGGATTGATCGCAATGGTGGCTGGCTTCATCTCAAATATGACTTACGGTCCTCAGATGCCCGAGACAATGGCCTATAGGATCGGCGGCAATGCACCGGTGCAAACAGCTAGTAAAGCGGTGGCACCTGCCGGCCCCGAAGACATCACCGGGATGCTTTCGTCGGCCGATGCGGTAGCAGGCGAGAAATTATTTAAGAAGTGCGCCGCCTGCCATACCTACAAGAAGGGTGGACCGGCTAAACAGGGCCCCAACCTCTGGAATGTAGTTGGCGGCGACCGTGGGGCTGCGGCTGGCTTCAAATATTCACGCGACATGAAAGCGATTGGTGGAAAGTGGACGATCGCTGATTTGAACACTTTCCTCTATAAGCCGAAGATGCTGGTAAAAAAGACGAAAATGAACTTTGCAGGGTTCAAGAAGAATAAAGACCGGGCGAACATCATCGTGTTTCTTAATAGCAAGGCTGACACACCGATGCCGCTGCCCAATTAGGGCGGCTCTCGGGCGACTGGAGTGCCCGGCGATGACGGTGACCTGTCCGGCCGAATACATTGCCATTGCGGAAAGATTGGCGGATGCGGCGCGCCCGATTGCGCAGCGCTATTTCCGAACAGGCATTGCGATAGAGCAAAAGGCCGACAATAGCCCTGTCACAAAGGCGGACCGTGAGATTGAGGCGGCCCTTCGAGAAATTCTCGCAGAGACATGCCCCGATCACATTGTGATCGGAGAAGAGATGGGCGGCGTTCCCGAAGGCGAAGGCCCATTATGGGTTCTCGACCCTATCGACGGCACCAAGGCCTTCGTCGCCGGCATGCCGGTATTTGGAACTTTAATCGCAATGGCGGTCGAAAAGCGGTTCGTGCTCGGCGTCATCGACCAACCGATCAGTGACGAGCGCTGGCTCGGCGTTGCGGGGCGGGCAACCTTATTCAATGGCACGGAAGCACGCGTCAGTGGGTGCGATGCACTGGATGCTGCGCGGCTTTTCACGACAAGCCCTGAATATTATGCAAGGGGTGAATTGCTTGATGCATTTGATCGGTTGTGCCATCAGGTGCTTATTACGCGTTACGGTGCGGACTGCTATGCTTTTGGGCTACTGGCGTCAGGGTACGCCGACATTGTCGTCGAGGCTTCCATGAACCTTTGGGACTACGCTGCCCTGGTGCCAGTTGTCACAGGGGCCGGCGGGGTGATGACGGATTGGCTGGGCAATCCGTTGTTGGCCGAAGGCAGCGCGAATGTCGTGGCCTCGGCTAGCGAGGAACTGCACGTTGCAGTCCTGCGTTGCCTGAACAAGTAAAATTTTTAACCCTTGTCAATTAGTCTAAGGCTGGAACTAGAGGTCTGGAACCCCCAAATTATCATAAGTAAGTCTTGCCTGTTTCTAACGAGATCAATCGCCCACCGAAAAGGAACCGCCCGTGATCCGTGCCCTCGGAACCACCCTTTTCCTCAGTGTTACCGCTCTTACCGTTTTCACTGCGGCCGCGCAGCCCAGCCACGGCATCGCGATGCATGGCGATCTGAAATATTCCAAAGATTTTAAACATTTTGACTATGTGAATCCGAATGCACCCAAGGGCGGCGAGGTGAAACTGGCTGGGCGACGGGGATTCGACACTTTTAATCCTCATGTTATTAAGGGGAGACCGGCTGCAGGCTTGGGTCATTTATACGAGACCCTAATGACTGGCTCAGCAGACGAGGCTTTTTCCTCATATGGCTTGCTGGCTGAGACCGTCGTAACGCCGGAGGATAGGACCTGGGTTGAGTTCACCTTACGGGCAGATGCGAAATGGCATGATGGAAAACCCATCATGGTGGAAGACGTGATCTGGACATTCAACATGCTCAAATCTAAGGGACGTCCCTTTTATCGTTATTATTATTCTGATGTTGAAAAGCCCTTTAAAACCGGTGAGCGGAAAGTCAGATTCAATTTTAAAGGGGGTGTAAATCGCGAATTGCCGCTGATTGTCGGCCAGCTGCCTGTCCTTCCAAAACATTACTGGGATGGGAAAGACTTCGAGGCCACAACCCTGGAACCACCGATTGGCAGCGGACCTTACCGGATTAAGGAATTCGAAGCGAACCGGCACATCGTGTATGAGCGCGTGCCAAATTATTGGGGTAAAAATCATCCTACGCAGGTCGGCTTTAACAATTTCGACCGTATTCGTTATGACTACTACCGAGATGCATCGGTCGCTGTGGAAGCTTTTAAATCAGGTTCATTCGATTTTAGATCAGAAAACGCTTCGAAAGTTTGGGCAACTGCCTATGAAATTGCGGCAAACCGCGACGGAATGTTAATCAAAAAGACATTCGAGCATAATCGCCCAGCAGGGATGCAAGGCTTCGTTATGAACCAAAGGCGCGCGAAGTTTGCCGATGCTAGAGTTCGTCGGGCACTGGCCTATGCGTTCGATTTCGAATGGTCAAACAAGGCCTTATTTTATGGGCAATATGTCCGTACGCGCAGCTACTTTGACAACTCGGAACTAGCATCAGTAGGGGTTCCGAAGGGTGATGTTCTCAAAATTTTAGAAAAATATCGCGGTCTAATACCAAACGAAGTGTTTACTACTGCGTATGAACCACCGAAATCGGATGGGTCTGGAAACATACGGCAAAATTTGCGAAAAGCATTGAAGCTGTTCAACTTAGCTGGCTGGGATGTCGACCCAAAAACAAAGAAGCTGACAAAAACAGAGAGCGGCGAGACGATGACATTTGAAGTTTTGCTGGTCAGTCCATTATTCGAGCGCATCATTTTGCCATACATACGAAACCTTAAGCGTGTTGGCATAGATGCTAAAGTGCGTACCGTCGACTCCGCACAGTATAAAAAACGAACCGAAATTTTTGATTTTGATGTGGTTGTAAGCGGTTGGGGACAGTCAGCTTCCCCTGGAAACGAGCAACGAAATTATTGGGGAACAGGAGCAGCGGATCGCGCAGCTAGCCGCAATCTCATGGGCGTAAAAGACCCGGTTCTCGATGAGCTAATCGAATTGATCATTGCGGCACCGGATCGAAAAAGTCTTGTCACACGGGTTCGGGCGCTTGATTCAGTACTACAGTGGAAACATTTGGTAATCCCCAATTGGCATATTCCTTACGACCGGCTGGTGTTCTGGAACCGGTTTGGTCAGCCAATTAAGACGCCTGATCAAGGAACGCAGTTCATGGCTTGGTGGATCGATCCCGCGAAGGATGCGAAGCTGGCGCAATATCGTCGATCGACCCCGAAGAGCAATTAGCGCCGTCGCGCTATGCTGCCCTATATCATCCGACGCCTGTTGCTGGTCGTTCCGACCCTGTTTGCAATCATGTCGATCAACTTTGCAATTGTCCAGTTTGCGCCGGGCGGTCCCGTTGAACAGCTTCTTGCAGAAATTGAAGGTACGGCGGTTGACGCGACTGCCAGAATAAGTGGGCAATCAAGCGGTGAAGTTAGCACTGGTCAACAAGCTCGCCCGGGCAGCGGCGAAGGGTTAGGTGGTGAAAGCATCTACCGTGGCGCGCAGGGTCTCGATCCAGAATTTATTAAGGAGATCGAGAAGCAGTTCGGCTTCGACAAGCCGCCCTTGGAACGCTTCGCCTTAATGCTCGGCAACTATGCGACCTTCGATTTCGGCAAGAGTTATTTTCGTGACGAGACGGTGGTCAATCTGGTGCTGGAGAAAATGCCCGTCTCGATTTCACTCGGACTTTGGACGACTTTGTTGGTTTATCTCATTTCCATCCCCCTCGGCGTCGGCAAGGCGGTGCGGGATGGTTCAAAATTTGACGTTTGGACTAGCATGGTGGTCATCATCGGCAACGCCGTGCCAGGGTTTCTATTCGCAATCTTGCTCATAGTATTATTCGCTGGGGGGCAGTACTTTGACTGGTTTCCACTTCGCGGCCTGACCTCGGACAATTGGGATGATTTGTCCTGGTTGGGCAAGGTCACCGATTATTTCTGGCATCTAGTCCTACCGTTGACCGCAATGCTTATAGGGTCCTTCGCGACGTTAACCCTGCTGACCAAGAACTCCTTCCTGGAGGAGATCAACAAGCAGTTTGTTGTCACCGCGCGCGCTAAAGGCCTGACCCAACACCGCATTCTCTATGGACACGTCTTTCGCAACGCAATGCTAATCGTGATTGCCGGATTTCCGTCTGCTTTCATCGGTATCCTGTTCACCAGTACCTTATTGATTGAGATCATCTTCTCGCTAGATGGGCTTGGGCTGCTTGGTTTCGAAGCGGTGATCAACCGCGACTATCCGGTAATGTTCGCTTCGCTCTACTTTTTCACCCTGTTGGGGCTGATCATGGGCATCGTCAGCGACGTTGTGTATATGCTGATTGATCCGCGGATCGATTTCGAGGCGCGCGGCGCATGACAGGTGTGGCGATCAAAGAGAACCGGTTTCTAGGGTTTGCGATCCGTCCACTTACACGACGGCGGATCAACAATTTCAAGGCCAACAAGCGCGGCTTCTGGTCGCTATGGATCTTCCTGTCACTTTTCGTCGCCTCGCTTATTGCGGAAGTGATCGCTAACGACCGGCCGATCTTGGTCGAATATGATGGCAGTTTCTACATGCCCTTTCTGGTCTCCTATGCGGAGACCGAATTCGGTGGCGAATTTCCGACAGAAGCGGATTACACTGATCCGTTTGTCGTTGAGCTGATCGAGAAGAAGGGCTGGTTACTTTGGCCACCTATACGCTTCCGCTACGACACTAACATCACCGACCTGGGTGTGCCGGCGCCCTCGCCGCCAACGGCCCGCAACTGGCTTGGCACCGACGACCAGGCGCGCGATGTGGTCGCGCGGATGATATATGGCTTCCGCATTTCGGTTAGTTTTGGGCTGATTCTAACCTTCTTTAGCTCGCTGATTGGCATCGCAGCCGGTGCTTTGCAGGGCTATTTCGGTGGGTTGCTCGATCTGATCGGTCAGCGGCTGATCGAAATCTGGGCAGGCATGCCAGTATTGTTTATCCTTATCATCCTGGCCAGCATCGTGACGCCAAACTTCTGGTGGCTGCTCGGACTGATGCTGTTGTTCAGCTGGACGGCGTTAGTAGGACTTGTGCGCGCCGAGGTGCTACGGGCACGAAATTTTGAATATGTAAGGGCGGCGCGGGCGCTGGGTGTGTCGGACCGCAAAATCATGTTCCGGCACGTCCTGCCAAATGCGATGGTCGCGACCCTGACTTTCTTACCCTTCATTACTTCGGGCGCCTTGGTCACCTTGACCTCGCTTGATTTCCTAGGCTTCGGCTTGCCGCCTGGTTCGCCTTCGCTAGGCGAACTTCTGAAACAGGGTAAGGACAATCTGCAGGCGCCGTGGCTCGGCATTACCGGGTTCATCGTAATCAGCGTCATGCTGACCTTGCTTGTCTTTGTTGGTGAAGCTGTGCGCGATGCGTTCGACCCGCGCAAGACGCAGCGGTAGTGTGGGCATAATGATGGAAAAACTTCTCTCAATTGACAATCTATCGGTCTGCTTTTCGACGCCAGGTGGTGACGTCGATGCCGTTCGCCATATCTCATTTGACATCGCCAAAGGGGAGACGGTGGCATTGGTTGGCGAGTCAGGGTCTGGCAAGTCGGTGACGGCCCTTTCTGTATTGCAATTACTTCCATATCCCTTGGCGCACCATCCTAGTGGGTCGGTGCGGTTCCAGGATGATGAGGTGTTGGGCGCCGACGAGGCGACTCTGCGGAGCATACGCGGCAACCGGATTTCGATGATCTTCCAAGAACCGATGTCGTCGCTCAATCCGCTGCACACGCTGCAAAAGCAAATTGCCGAAACGCTGATCTTGCACAAAGGATTGTCTGAGACTGATGCGCGTGCTCGCGTCTTGGAGCTTCTGCAGTTGGTCGGTCTGACCAATGCGGAACAGCGGCTCACCGCTTATCCGCACGAACTTTCCGGAGGGCAGCGTCAACGGGTAATGATCGCTATGGCGCTGGCGAATGAGCCGGACCTACTAATAGCCGATGAACCGACTACCGCGCTGGACGTGACTATTCAGGCGCAGATTCTGAAACTGTTAAAGGTTCTGCAGGCTGAGTTCGGCATGGCGATGCTGTTCATCACCCACGACTTGGGTATCGTGCGAAAGATCGCCGACCGCGTCTGCGTAATGTCCAACGGTGAGATCGTCGAGACAGGTGAAACCACCTCTTTGTTTACCGACCCGCAGCACGAATACACGCAACGCTTGTTAGTGGCGGAGCCGAAGGGCAGCAAGTCGGCACCGGAACACGCAGCACCGCTGGTCATCGAGAGCGATAACGTGAAGGTCTGGTTCCCAATCAAGAAGGGATTGCTGCGCCGCACTGTCGACCATCTCCGGGCGGTCGATGGGATCAGCGTGACAGTGCGCCAAGGCCAGACGGTTGGTGTCGTGGGCGAATCCGGATCGGGCAAGACCACGCTCGGTATGGCGCTGCTGCGGCTCGAAAAATCGACGGGTGACATTCGGTTTGAAGGTCAGGATATTCAGGGGCTTTCGGTTTCGGGTCTGCGGCCTCTTAGGCGGCAGATGCAAGTGGTATTCCAGGATCCGTTCGGGTCGTTGTCACCGCGCATGTCCGTTGGCGAGATCATTGCGGAAGGGCTTAGGATCCACGATCCTGATTGTAACGCAGCGGCGCGTGACGCCAGGGTTGTCGAGGCGCTGCACGACGTCGACCTGGAACCGGAAAGCCGTTTCCGTTACCCTCATGAGTTCTCCGGTGGACAGCGTCAACGCATAGCCATTGCCCGGACTATGGTGCTGCGGCCTCGTTTCATCGTTCTTGACGAACCGACCTCTGCGCTCGATATGTCTGTGCAGTCGCAAATCGTCGACCTGCTGAGCGGCCTGCAACGCAAGTACGGCCTAGCCTATTTGTTTATAAGCCACGATCTGAAGGTGGTGCGTGCGCTTTCCGACTATGTCATCGTTATGAAAGATGGGAAGGTTGTGGAGGAGGGGGTGGCCGAAACCATCTTCGACAATCCAGTTGAGCCCTACACTAAGGCGCTGATGGCGGCGGCGTTCGACATGGAGTTCGACGAACGCACGGTTGCCGATGGCGTTGTTCGCATGTAAGCCCCCATCTAATAAAGTAAGGTGACGTATGACCCTAATCATGAAACCTGATTTGGATCATTCCCGATCTTGGAGTGACGTATTCAGCGAGGCTATGCCGGAGATGCCGGTGCGCGACTGGGCTGTGCCGGGTGACGTAGCTGATATCGAATACGCCTTCGTTTGGGCGCCGGAGCCGGGCACATTACGTAAATTCCCTAACCTGAAATGTATCTTTTCTATCGGCGCTGGGGTGGATCATCTCTTAAAGGACCCTGACTTGCCGTATGACGTGCCAATCGTGCGCATGGTTGAGCCGGAACTGACACAAGGCATGACTGAATATATCACGATGCATGTGCTCCGTTATCACCGGGAAGTGCCGACGCTGGAGCAGCAGCAGCGCGAAAATGTCTGGCATGAGCTGATTACTCCCACTGCTCCGAGCCGCAAGGTTGGACTTTTGGGCATCGGTGTACTCGGGCAGGATTGTGCGCGAGTGCTGCACGCGCTGAAATTCGATTTGGCGAGTTGGTCGCGCACGCCTAAACAGATCGAGGGCGTGCAATCCTTTCATGGGGCCACCGGTCTCGATTCGTTTTTGACGCGTACTGAGATTCTCGTCTGCTTGTTGCCTTTGACGGCTGAGACCGAAGGCATCCTCAATCGCGACCTGTTTTCCAAACTGCCGAGGGGTGCCTGGCTGATCAATGCTGGTCGCGGCGGTCATCAGGTCGAAGAGGATATCGTGGTAGCGCTAGACAACGGTCAGCTCGCCGGCGCGACGCTTGACGTATTCCGCACCGAGCCGCTGCCAACCGACAGTCCGTTCTGGACGCATCCGAGGGTCACCTTGACGCCGCACATTGCCAGCGTCACCCAGCAGGTTTCGGCTATAAAGCAGGTGGTTGCCAATATTCGCCGCATCCAAGCCGGTGAGGTGCCGCTTAATACTGTGGATAAAGAGTTGGGATATTGAGCACGAAACCTTAACCGCGCAGGATTTTTTTTCGGGATAGTCCTTAGTCGGCCGCGCTAGGGGGTGGCTCACTGGTCTTGGTGATATTTGAGATGTTCGCGCCTCTACAAAGTAGAAGGCGCAATTCAAATTCGAATTCTTGTCTTCTCTTAGCTTGAGGATCCGTCTCTCTGGTGTATTCGCCATCTCCGGACTAGTCCAAACGCCTACATAGAGGCAATCTCTCTATCTTATCCATTTTCTCTTTAGGCGGATTCTGCAGAGGCTGTGCTTGCGATAACAAATTATGGAACAGGTAGAAAAATTCTGAGAGTTGAACCGAACCTTTGATGGTGCGCTGCACCAGTATCGAGTGGCAATTTTCATAATAGATTTTGCCACGCAGAAGATAGCGTGTGCTAGGGAGGTCTAGTGCTCGGGCGATGGTCGATTTTGAGATGCCAAGGGTTGTCGCCAGGATGCAGGCTGCAGATGGTTGCTGTGTGAGGTGAACGGTAGGGCAGTAACGTACACCGCCGTGAGGTCGCAGCAGCTGCTTCGCAAACTCTTTGCCAAGGTACCTCGCTGCAGGTCGAGTATGGGCGTCATCTATAAGTCGATGGCCATGAATTTACCGGCGACTCGAAATTTTTCTAAAATGAAGCCCAGCTTAATAGGAACAAGTTTCGCGACAATTAACAGCGCTTGCCTGTTCGTCGGGAATTTGGGATTTTGCCGCCCATTCGGAACGTCAAGTGGTATCGTCCATGAACTTGCACAGCATGCTCGCTCAGCGCGCCGCGGCAGATAACGCAGTTCGCGTCGGCGTGATCGGCGCCGGAAAATTCGGCTCAATGTACCTGTCGCAGGCTCCTCGAACCGCTGGCATTCACGTGCTCGGGGTCGCCGACTTGGCGCCAGATAACGCACGTGCCGCCCTGGATCAAATAGGCTGGCCCGAGTCGCAATACGTTGCTTCCTCTTTCGACGAAGCCCGCACCAATGGCACGACATTCATTACTGAGAATGCTGAAGCGTTAATCGCCGCGGTAGATGTTGTGGTGGACTCGACCGGCAGTCCCGCAGCCGGTGTGCGCCACGCGCTGCTCGCTTGCGCACATGGAACCCATATCATCATGGTCAATGTGGAAGCCGACGTGTTAGCCGGGCCCTTGTTGGCCGAGAAGGCAGCGGCGGCCGGCATTGTCTACTCCATGGCCTATGGCGACCAACCCGCGCTGATCTGCGAGATGATTGACTGGGCGCGCAGCTGCGGCTTTGAGGTGATTTGTGCCGGCAAGGGCACAAAGTACCTACCGCACTATCATTCTTCCACTCCGGGAACAGTCTGGGATCATTATGGGATAAGGCCCGAACAAGCTGCGGAAGGCGGCATGAATCCGAAAATGTTCAACTCCTTCTTGGACGGCACCAAATCAGGGATTGAGATGGCGGCGGTGGTGAACGCCACTGGGCTTGCTGCGCCAAAGGATGGCCTGATGTTTCCTGCTTGTGGGGTGCAGGACCTGGCGCACATTTTGCGACCGAGAAGCGATGGCGGTGTTTTGGCAGAGAAGGGCACGGTAGAAGTCATTTCCAGCGAGGAGCGTGACGGGCGACATGTGGTCGGCGATCTGCGCTGGGGCGTATACGTGACCTTCGAGGCGCCAAACGATTATGTAGAGCGGTGCTTTGCTGAATACGGGCTGATGACCGACGAGACTGGCCGTTACAGCGCCATGTATAAACCCTTCCATCTGATTGGACTTGAACTTGGCATCTCCGTCGCCAGCGCTGCGCTGCGGGGCGAGCCTACGGGCGCGGTGACCGGGTGGCGCGGCGATGTGGTCGCGACCGCGAAGCGGGACCTTAAGGTGGGTGAGGTTCTGGACGGTGAAGGCGGATACACGGTGTGGGGTAAGCTGATGCGGTCGGAAGACTCCCTGTCGCTGGGTGGGCTACCCATCGGGTTGGCGCATGATATGACCTTGAAGACACCGGTCACGGCGGGGCAGCCGGTTTGCTGGGCCGATGTTACTTATGACGAGAACGATTCGACCGTGCGCTTTCGCCGCGAGATGGAGACGCGCGATCGCCGAAACGCGCGGGCGGCAGAATGACAGCACCGATCGCTCTGATTACAGACGGTAGTCGCGGCATTGGCGCGGCGACGGCACGTTTGCTGGCGGCTGACGGCTACGACGTCGCGTTTTCCTATCTATCGAATGAGGTGGCGGCAAAGGCTGTCGTCGCCGATATAGAAAAAATCGGCCAGCGCGGGCTCGCGATTGTGGCGGATAATGCTGTGGAAGCGGATATCCTGACGATGTTCGAGACGGTTGACCGGGAGCTTGGGGTGCTTAGTGCGCTAGTCAATAATGCCGGCGTGACCGGCGGGTTCTCGCGCATCGACTCTGTTACCGAAGAGACCTTACGCTATGTCAGTGGTGTAAACTTTATCGGTCCAATTCTTTGCTGCCGAGAGGCGGTACGACGGATGTCGACCGCATATGGTGGTAAGGGCGGATCGATCGTGAATATATCCTCTACAGCGGCGACACGCGGTTCGGCCGGGGAGTGGGTGCATTATGCGGCCACAAAGGGTGCCATGAATACGATGACAGTTGGTCTGGCGGTGGAGGTTGCCGGTGAAGGTATCCGCGTGAACGCTGTTTCGCCTGGCCTGACGGCTACTGAACTTCATGCCAAAGCGGGAGAGCCCGGGCGTATTGATCGTTTGTCGTCGGTCATTCCGTTGGGCCGCGCTGGGACGCCGGACGAGATGGCGGCAGCGATCCGGTTTCTGCTCTCTTCGGAATCAGCATACACAACTGGCGCAGTGCTGCCGGTCGCCGGAGGATTTTAGATGCAGGACGGGCCCCTTTGCGCCTATCTGGAGATGAAACGGAATGGAGAGCTGCAGGCGGACCAGATGCAGGAACACACAATCGAAAAGTTTCAGAGCCTGCACAATGACCTGAAGGATTACGACCCGACCACCGGGATGACTGGCTGGAAGGCGCGGCTCGGCCTCATCCGCCAGGTCGCCGATCCGCCTATGGGCCTCTATATTTACGGCGGTGTGGGCCGCGGCAAGTCGATGCTGATGGATTTGTTCTTCGAAAAATCCATCATTGCACAGAAGCGCCGCGTTCATTTTCATGAATTTATGATCGAGGTTCAGGAGAAGCTGCACGCGTGGCGCAAGCAACCTAAGGATAGTCGCGATGGCGATCCCATTATCCCCATTGCTGATGACGTCGCAAAGGGTGCTTGGTTACTTTGCTTCGACGAATTTCATGTTGTCGATATTGCAGATGCGATGATCTTGGGCCGGTTGTTTGAGGCACTTTTCGCCCGAGGCGTTGTTATCGTCGCGACATCGAATTTTGCACCGGATGTCTTGTACAAAGATGGCCTCAACCGTGAGTTATTCCTGCGGTTTATCGACCTGATTAAGGAAAAGCTCGACGTGATGCATCTAGATTCACCAACAGATTATCGACACGAGCGGCTAATGCACATGCAGGTCTATTTGTCGCCTCTGGGCAAGGCGACCACGGATGCGCTTGAGAAGGATTTCGCTGCCCTGACGGAAGGTGCTATTGCTCAGCCGGACGAGGTTGAATTGAAAGGTCGAGTCTTGGCAGTGTCCCGCGCGGCGCGGGGTGTTGCTTGGTTCAGCTTCGAGCAACTCTGTGCCGAAGCACGCGGCGCTGTTGACTACATAGCGGTGGCGGAGCGCTATCACACGATCGTTCTGAATGGGGTGCCGAAAATGCCGGAGGCGCGCCGAAACGAAGCCAAACGCTTCATGTTACTGATCGACGAACTATATGAGCACAAATGCAATCTCGTTATGGGCGCTGAGGTGACCCCGGGAGAACTTTATAAAGAGGGCCGGCATGCCTTCGAGTTTGAGCGCACGGTTAGCCGACTTATGGAGATGCAATCGGAGGAATATCTGAATGCACCACATGGCAGCGAGGTGGCTGCGTGAAACAGAAGCCGGAAAAGAATGAGGTTCTGCGGCCTTCACCGCTCCGCTGCCTTGGCCTGTCTGCGGCCTGTGCGGTCATGGCGGGTCTGCTTATCCATCTTTGGATACAGGGCACCGGCGATGCCTGGATACCAGCCCTCTTCATGGTGCTCGGCGCCATTTTCTTCGCCTTCCACCTGGTGCCGAATGCTTATGCGCTTTGGCCTGATAATAAGGGCTTCAACGTTGCAGAGATGTTTTCGATCAAACGATATGAGTGGTCCGTGGTTTCGGATTTCAACGTTCGGCGTGGCATCTTGGGCTACTACGTGGAATTTTATCACAGCGTGGCCGGGGAGGAGCGGCCTAAACGGGTCGTTTTGAACGAAACTTATGGCTTTAAACCGGCTAATATGGCGCGTTTGTTGAACGATCACCGCAACCGTGCGCTTGATGCGAGACAGAGCACGAAAAAACAATGGCCTTCGCAGAATAGTTAGCCCGTTCCTCTTGCCCCTAATACCTGTTTCGTCGTACCACAGCGAAGGGTCTCAGGTACGCGAAAAATGGGGATTTCGGGTGCGGTTTTAGCCTCACGATCGGGGCATTGGCAGTGAGAACTCAGTCACGAAAATGCCGGTGCATATTTTCACTAAACGGAGAGTCTCATGGCAAGAAACAAGATCGCGCTGGTTGGCGCGGGTCAAATTGGGGGTACGCTTGCGCTGCTATCAGGGTTGAAGGAGCTCGGAGATGTCGTGTTGTTTGACATCGTCAAGGGCGTTCCTCAAGGCAAGGCGCTTGACTTGGAGCAAGCTTCAACTGTCGAAATGTTTGATGCGTCCATCAAAGGTGCCAACAGCTACGCGGCCTTGCGTAATTCTGATGTAGTGATCGTTACTGCTGGGGTGCCGCGAAAGCCGGGAATGAGTCGCGACGACCTGATTGGCATCAACACAAATGTTATGAAGCAAGTGGGTGCGGGCATTAAGAAGTACTGCCCGAAAGCGTTTGTGATATGCATTACCAACCCGCTGGACGTCATGGTTGGAGTGCTGCGCGATGCTTGCGGCCTACCGCACAACAAGGTCGTGGGAATGGCCGGCGTTCTGGACAGCGCACGGTTCCGTCTGTTCCTGGCACAGGAATTCAAAGTTTCCGTTGAAGATGTAACGGCATTCGTTCTTGGTGGTCATGGCGACACAATGGTGCCGCTGGTGCGGTATTCGGCGGTCGCTGGTATTCCCATCCCCGATCTCATCAAGATGGGCTGGTCGACGCGCCAAAAGATCAACGAAATTGTGCAACGCACTCGCGACGGAGGTGGCGAAATCGTGGAGTTGCTCGGTAATGGCTCGGCCTTCTATGCGCCCGCTTCGTCGGCCATCACGATGGCCGAATCTTATCTTCGCGACAAGAAGCGCCTCCTGCCTGCAGCCGCATACCTTCGGGGCGAATATGGCGTGAAAGGTCTTTATGTTGGCGTGCCGGTTGTCATCGGTGCCGGTGGGGTCGAGCGCATCGTCGAAATTTCGCTAAATAAAAGTGAAAATTCGATGTTTAAAAAATCTGTTGATAACGTTCGTTCGTTAAAGAAGCTAGTTGCAAAGATGGAAGCCGACGAGAATAAACAAGCGGCTGCAGCTAAGAAAAAAGCGCCGGTGAAGAAAGGTTAGCAGGGGCGCATTCTTATCGAACCTTAAGGAGCGAGCGGCACCCTTAATAACCAAGTGTTGCAGGCGAATAATCTTTCGTGGAATTTTGGTTTCGCTGCCCCCCTAGTGCAGCCAACTAACGGCGTGATCGTAGCGGCAAACGTCGCTCAGGGTCACGTTAGTCTGTGTGGGTTGTCAATAGCCGGATAAATCGGTGGCCTGGAGGTTGGCTGGTTCAAGAGTTATTCCGACGAAAAGTGTGACGCCTGTTCGTTAGTTTTATCTAGGAGGTCAAAAAAATGCCAACGAGATGTTGTGGAACGTTCTGGTTACCAAACAGACTGGACCGGTGAGTAATTAAATGGGTCATTTGGTGACAATCACTTCTGGTGGTCGAGGTGCGCTGGCGTCGAAATTTGATCCGATGAAGATCGCCTATGCCAGTGTCGCGAAAATCCCTGTAGTGGTCGGTGGTGAAGGGCACAAATTGAACGTGCTCGAAGGCTGTGGGGTGTGAAATGGCATCATTTATGGAAAATAACTCTTTCCTGTTTGGCGCCAACGAAGCGTATATCTCCGAACTCTACGCACAGTTTTTGAAAGATTCTGGCTCGGTCGATGCGGATTGGGCAGAGTTTTTTGGTGAGCTGGATGACGATACGAAGGAATTTTTGAAGGACTGGGAAGGCGCCAGTTGGTCGCGGCGGGAGACCTCAGTCGTCGGGAGTGGCAATGGCAGCGTGTCAATGTCGGACGCGACGGTGGGCATGACGCAGGCTGCATCGCCGCAAGCTCAATATGTACCGATGCCGATGGCATTGCCGGACCAAATTCGGCAGGCGACGACGGATTCGCTGCGCGCGCTGATGCTAATTCGTAATTATCGCGTGCGCGGCCATCTGCACGCGAACCTCGACCCGCTTGGGCTGGTCGAAAAGATCTCACATGCGGATCTAGATCCGGCAAGTTACGGCTTCACGGAAAGAGATCTCGATCGGCCGATTTTTATCAACTACGTATTGGGTCTGGAAACGGCGTCGATCAAGCAGATTGTGAAGGTCTGCGAGGAAACCTATTGCGGGAATATCGGCGTCGAGTTCATGCATATCCAGGTACCAGAGGAGAAGGCCTGGATTCAGGAGCGTATGGAGAGCAAGCGCAACGATACGGGCTTCACCGATCTCGGGAAACGCACGATTCTGCAACGCTTGACGGAATCCGAATACTTCGAAAAGTATCTTGATCGAAAGCATAAGGGTACGAAACGCTTTGGCTTGGATGGCGGCGAGTCCGTCGTTCCAGCGATTGAGCAGATCCTAAAGCGTGGCGCACAACTCGGTATTGAGGAAGTTATCATCGGCATGCCGCATCGGGGTCGGTTGAATGTTCTTGCAAACGTTATGGACAAGCCGTATCGGGCGATCTTCTCGGAGTTTTCAGGCAATTCTTCGGAACCAAATGTGGGTTACGGTTCGGGTGACGTAAAATATCATCTAGGCACCTCGGCCAACCGCGAATTCGATGGCCGCACCGTCCACTTATCCCTGGTGCCCAACCCTAGTCATTTGGAAGCCGTGAATACCGTCGTGCTTGGCAAGGTCCGGGCGAAGCAGCGTCAGCGCGGCGATGTGGACCGCGAAAAAGTCGTTGGCTTGTTGTTGCATGGTGATGCGTCTTTTCCCGGCCAGGGCATAGTGCCGGAGACCTTCGATCTGTCGCAGCTGCTTGGTTATCAGACTGGCGGCACGATCCATTTTATCGTTAACAACCAGATTGGCTTTACCACAAGCCCGTCGTATTCGCGCTCGTCGCCTTATTGTTCAGACGTGGCGAAGATGGTGTCAGCGCCAATCTTCCATGTGAACGGCGATGATCCGGAGGCCTGTGTGCAGGTCGCACGCATGGCGACCGAATACCGGCAGAAGTTCCAGAAAGACGTTGTGATCGATCTATGGTGCTATCGGCGCCATGGCCACAATGAGGGTGACGAGCCGCTCTTTACCCAGCCGCGCATGTATAAAAAGATTGCTGAGCATCCAACGACGCGCCAGATCTACGCGCACCAGCTCGAAAACGAAGAGGTAATAGAGTCTGGCGAAGCCGAAGGGATAGTATCTCAATTCGAGGCTGAGCTCGACGTGGAGTTTAAGGCCTCGCAATTCTACAAGCCAAACAAGGCCAACTGGCTTGAGGGGAAATGGGAAGGCCTAACCATAGCGTCTGGCGAAGCGCGTCGCGGCGACACGGCAGTCAAGATGGATGTGCTGCAAGAGGTTGGCAATGCGCTGACCGAACTGCCGCAGAATTTCATTGCCAACAGCAAGATAATTCGCCAGCTGCAAACTAAGAAAAAAATGTTCGAGACGGGGGAAGGCATTGACTGGGCGACCGGTGAAGCACTTGCTATCGGGGCTTTGCTGGTTGAGTCTACCCAGGTTCGGCTTTCCGGCGAGGATTGCCGGCGTGGTACTTTCAGCCAGCGGCACGCAGCGTTGATCGATCAGGAAACCGAAGAATCCTTCATCCCTCTTAACAATATTCGTTTTGGGCAGGCTCCGTTCGAAATCATTGACAGTCCCTTGTCGGAGTTTGGTGTTCTCGGCTTTGAGTATGGCTACAGCTCTGCCGAACCTCACGCACTGGTGATGTGGGAAGCGCAGTTTGGTGATTTCGCCAACGGAGCACAGGTAATCATCGACCAGTTCATTTCGTCGGGAGAGCACAAATGGCTGCGCATGAACGGTCTTGTTATGCTGCTGCCACACGGTTACGAGGGGCAGGGGCCGGAGCATTCCTCCGCCCGTCTCGAGCGCTATCTCCAGCTCTGCGGTGATGACAATATGCAGGTCTGCAACCTGACCGTACCTTCGAACTATTTTCACGTGTTGCGCCGACAGCAGCATCGCAACTTCCGCAAACCGCTGATCCTCATGACGCCAAAATCTCTGCTACGGCATAAGCGCTGCGTCTCGAAGCTGGAGGAGTTTGGACCCGGTACGACATTCCATCGGGTGCTTTGGGATGATGCGCAGTCCAACAGAAGGCTGAAGGCAGACAAGGAAATTCGCCGTGTTGTATTGTGCAGCGGTAAGGTCTATTTCGATCTTCTGGAAGAGCGTGACAAGCGCGGTATCGACGATATTTACCTGATGCGTGTCGAACAGCTTTACCCTTTTCCGAAGAAGGCGTTGACCGAGGAACTCGGTCGATTCAAACAGGCCGAAGTCGTCTGGTGTCAGGAGGAGCCTGAGAATATGGGTGCCTGGACCTTTATTGACCGGCGGCTCGAGGCAATCATGATCGAACACGGTATGTCGCCGGATCGGCCACGCTATATTGGCAGGGTGGAAGCGGCGGCTCCTGCGACCGGCCTCATGCAGCGGCATATGGAAGAGCAAGCGATGCTCGTTGATGATGCACTTACCTTGCCTCTGAAACAGATAGTGCGCCGCAACCGCGGGAAGGCAAGCTAACCCCGTTCACTCGCATGGATCGAAAGGTCTATAGATGACGATAGAGATTACGGTTCCGACGCTTGGTGAATCGATCACCGAGGCCACGGTATCGCAATGGTTTAAACATGTAGGCGACAGCGTCGATGCGGACGAGCCAATCCTAGAGCTGGAGACCGACAAGGTTACGGTCGAGGTGCCGGCCCCGTCGGCCGGTGTGTTGAGCGAGATCCTAGCCTCGGATGGTGTCAATGTGGAGGTTGGTGCGGTTCTCGGTAGCATTGCCGAAGCGGATGCGACACCAAAGGTTAAAGCTAACCCCAAGCCTTCTGCCGCGGCGGAAGAGGAGTATGCCCCGGAACCTGCGAAGGCGCCTGAAGCCACACTAGCTCTGGAGGCGACACCCCTAGCATCAGCAGGAGGGGCAACTACTATGTCGCCGGCTGTGCGGAAGCTGATAGAACAGCACAGTCTCGATCCTAATCAGATGACGGGCACGGGGCCAAAAGGCCGATTGGTGAAAGCGGACGTGCTGGCTTATTTGGAAGGTAAGCCTGCGACTTTCGCGAAACCGGCCGTATCCGCTCCCGTGCCGACGATGGCTGCGATTACTTCGGCCGCTGCGTTGCCGGAGCGGGTACCCGACCCGCGCGGTGAGGAGATCGTTCGAATGTCGCGTCTGCGGCAGCGCATCGCCGAGCGTCTCAAGCAGGCGCAGAATTCGGCCGCCATTCTGTCGACCTTCAACGAAGTGGATATGGGCGCATTAATTAAACTGCGGGCTGATTACCGTGACAAGTTTGAGAAAAAACACAATGTCCGCCTCGGCTTTCTGTCCTTTTTTGTCAAGGCGGCGATCATCGCACTTAAGGAAATTCCAGCTGTTAACGCTGAGATCTATGGTGATCAGCTGATCTACAAGGACTACTACGATATAGGTATCGCCGTTGGTACGCCGCAGGGCCTCGTGGTGCCAGTTCTACGCGACGCCGATGCGATGAGCTTTGCGGAAATCGAAGGCACGATTGGCGATTTTGGCCGCCGCGCCCGCGACGGCAAACTGACTATCGCCGAGATGACCGGCGGTACGTTCACGGTCTCCAATGGTGGCGTCTTCGGCTCCTTGCTGTCGATGCCAATCCTGAATCCTCCACAATCTGGCATCCTCGGCATGCATAAGATCCAGAAGCGGCCGATGGTGGTGGGTGATGAGATCAAGGCCTGCGACATGATGTATCTGACCCTGTCCTACGATCACCGCATCATCGACGGCCGCGAAGCCGTTACCTTCTTGGTACGTATAAAGGAGTGCCTGGAAGACCCACAGCGGCTGCTAATCGACGTTTAAAACCTATAGGTGGCGCCCTCGTCTGCGGCTGTTACCTTCAATGCAGCAGATAACCTGGGCGACCGTTAGTTGTCGGCGAAGAGCAATTCCGTAGTCAATAAAATTGCTGTCGGCGGGACTGGTGTTCAGGCCGGCCGAGGGAAGGCCATTGGGTTCAATCTTCGCCTGTGAAAGCAATTGATCCATGGAAATAGGTGCCGTTGTATAGACGCGGCCGCGGCGTTTGCTCGATGCGACTGTGACGCCGACAATCTCGCCATTGGCATTGAGCGCCGGTCCGCCACTGATGCCGCCCAAACTCTCCGTCAGCGGCACCCGGCGAAGTTCGGCCCAAGCGATGACCGGTTCAGTATGTCGGTATCGTCCGGTGGTGCGCATGTTGCGGCGGCCCAGCAAAGTTGAAGTCACCTGCCCTGGGTCCGATTGCGGAAAACCAAAATGAAAGCCTTTCTGCCGAACCCGGAGTGGTGCGTTGGAGATTGCCAGGGGTGGCACAGTGCGGCGTGTCCATAGCATAGCCATGTCGGCTCGTGGATGAGGTAACACGCGGAAGACACGGATGGCGCGGCGGGGCTCTGTTACCAGCCCGACCTTATCGCAGCCATCGACAACATGCCGTGCCGTGATCCAGATACCGTCGTCTTGGACAGCGAAAGCGGTACCCGTACTGTTTGATTTTTTGCCGGTCTTGATCTTGAAAAGGGGATCATGCCGTGACGCTCTCGGCAGAACGGGGCCGGACGCTTGCGGTTGGCGCCCCTGTGGGGCTTGTTGCGAAACCTGCGGGCGTCGGATCGATGGTGCATCTTCCCCGCTTTCCAGATAGTTGCTGGCGACCTGAAACACGATTACCAGGCTCAGGATCAGCCAGCCTTTACGAAAGCCGCGCAAGGCTTTACCCGGAAACGGCAGCTGCGGTTATCGCAGCGACGGCCAGTTTCACAGCGGACAGCAGGATGGCGGCACCTATCTCTCCATTCTCGATACGGACTGGTAGGTCTTTCAGTAGAAAATCGATGAATCGGTACACGATTAGTAGAATAAAGATTGTTACCCCACCCCATACCAGAATGTCGAGCACGCTGACGCTGACTGCCATGCTGAAGGCAAGCGGTATGGCAAGGCTCAGTATCGCGCCGGAAAGGGCGATCGCTGCCGCATTGTTGCCTTCGCGTACTAGTTTAAGTTCGGGATAGGGCGTAATCCATTCGTAGATGACCACGCCAGAAATTAGAATCGATAGGGTTGCCCCGAAATGCAGGATTAATACTGGAAAACCTGATCCTAGGCTTGCCATCATTGCCTCCATCGGAAATTCCTCCTCTTGTCTGTTAGCGATGGATAGTTTGATGATAGGCGATCTGGCCGATCTTTAGACACTGCGTCTCATGGTTGTTAACCAAATAATTAGAGTTACCACCGCTTTTGTGTCGCACGCCCGCTGGCAGGCGGTTTCCAGCCCTTTCGAGGGCGATAGAGAAAAAATCGAATTGGCGTCTTCCCAAGCCAAGTTGAGCGGGCCAAAACTCTCGAAATATACCTCGTCCTAGAATATATGGTCCTCGGCAATGTCGTCGACTAAGGGATTGGTATAGGCGCTGGTCCTGGATTTTGTGTCGATAAGGAAAAAATTCGAGCACCATTCCATATGAGATCAACCCGCAGCGAACTAAGGATATATCAACCGTTCGACCCGTATGGTCGCAGGACTGCGATACTCTGTAATAATTTTCGTAACGGCTCACGGAATAATGAGCACTTAGCCTTCAGCTACAAACTCTAGAACACAGCCGAATGCGGTTTCTGGCCCGACCTGCAGCGCTGCATTGGTTCTCCGAAATGCGATATCGTTGTTGGTGAGAAGCGCTTCCGTCTTGTCTAGGTTGGTAACTTGAATCTGAAAGGCGCCGAAGTGGGGTGTTTGAGGCCCGGTTGGCGCAAGACCGAACCGCTCTTCGAAATCGCCGGGGGTCATTACCGTAACGTAGCCGCGCGTGGTCGCAACCCAAAGGCTACCGTTAACGACTGTTACAGCGTCCGTACTCTGCATGCCGCCGATCAGTCCAGTTAGCGTGACCGGGGCTTCCGCCACCATAACTACCTCGGAGATAACCAAGGCGCCATTGTCGTGCCGCTGATATTCCGGCTTCCAGAAATATTCCGGCGCATGCTGCTGGCAAGTGAAAAATACCGCATCAGGCATTCTCTCGTCGGTTACGAAGACCAGCGAGAACGCTACGGTGACCTCCGCGCCATTCGGTAGGGTCGCCTTGCGCTCGAAGTGAAACGGTTCGTATGTGTCCAGACCGTTTTCTGTGAAATCGGCGTGATCGCGCGCCGCGTCGTGGCCCTCGAAGACCAGCATCGACATTCCTTCTCGCGCGTCGAGATAAGTTTTGTTGAACGTTCCAAATTCGAACTGTCCTGTCGTGGGTTGGGCGAACTTAGACTCATCGACGACAGTTAGCAGCTCCAAAAAATTTCCCTGAAGTTGCACCAGGCTGTTCCCCGTACCAAAAGGATGGGCTGCGCGCGGCGTCGTCGTGAAGCCCATTCGGGTATAGGTTTCGCGCGCGCGGTCAAGGTCCCGCACGCCCAGCACTAAATGGTCGATACCACGCTTCATCTCAGTACATCTTTCCACCATCCGGGACGCCCTGGGATGGCTGAATCAACACGACTTCGTCATCCTCGTCTGGAAAGCCGAGAACCAGGATCTCCGACATGAACTTGCCGATCTGCTTGGGTGGGAAATTCACCACGGCGGCGACCTGGCGGCCAACCAGTCCTTCCAGGCTATAATGCTTTGTGATTTGGGCGGATGTCTTGCGCGTGCCGATTTCCGGCCCAAAATCTACCCACAATTTGAACGCGGGTTTCCGGGCTTCCGGGTAATCCTCGGTGCGAACGATTGTGCCGGCTCGTATGTCGACCTTGAGAAAGTCGTCGAAATTGATCTGGGTCATGTTGCTCTCAGATAAGGAAGCGTGCTCAAGCCGGTGCTGCATTCGGCTGCGGGTCTTCCGTACGCCGCCTGTGCAGAGCGGAAGGTAGCATCAAGCGAAGTCTTTCGGCGCGGCGTAAATTTTTATCCAACACAGCCATGGTGTGTGCCATATCCTCGCTCTCGTCGCGTTGCCAGGTGCGCAAGGTCACGAGCCAAAGCGCGACGAGCCCATTTACCGTCAGGCGTCCATTTGGCCAAGATGACGGGATTGCCGACGCTTCCAGCATCCAGCCCATCGAACTGCAAAGGCTCCCAGACAGGCAAAGCGCCGAGACTGGATCGCACCGTAGGGTCGTCAGGATCGACAGGACGCTTTTGCGGTCGTCGGACAGGGCGTCGAAGCGGCGCATAAGCACCTCGAACAACCGGTCGCGCGGGCTGTCTTCCGCTTCGAAGCCGAATTTTGTTTCCAGCACTGCTGCATCGACCGAGATGAAATAGGCTTTAACGATTGCTATCTTCGAGGGATATAGCGTGTAAATCTCCGACGGCGATACGCTGGCTGCCTCTGCGATGTCGCGAAGACTGATCGACGACCACGGTGCCTCGGCGGCGAGGCCAAGCGCTGTTTTGAGGATATGTTGAGGACGCTTCGCTTTGCTGACCATGGGTTAGACGCCATCTTAATAGTTAAGTTGTACCTAGATAATCGATAATAAGACGTTGTGGCCTATTTTCAATCGATCTGCGTCAGTGCTGTTGCGTTGAGTATCTGTCACGTAATCATGTAGAAAAGGTTGTTCAAGAATATTCAGTTACGACGTGCCCCCAGACAGTCTCGAAACCCTCTTCGACCGCTACGGCCCGGCCTACAAATGGCTGGCGACTGTCACCTGTCTTGTCGGTATCATGACTATGACTTTGGGTGCGACGACCGTGAATGTCGCTTTCCCGGCCATCATGGGCACGTTCGGTATCGGCCGTGACCAGGCGCAACTGATCTCAACTGGCTATTTTGCAGCCCAGACCGCGGGCATGCTTCTCAGTGCGTGGCTTGTTCTGTCTTTCGGTGAGCGGCGCAGCTTCTCCCTCGCCGTGGTTGCCTTCCTCGTTGGATCAGCAATGAGCGGATTGGCGCAGAATACGGAGAGCCTGTTGCTTGGCCGTATCCTGCAGGGCCTGTCTGCGGGGATTGTGCAGCCCCTGGGTATGGCTGTGACCTTTAAGGTCTTCCCGCGTGACCAAAAGGGCTTTTCTATGGGCATCTTCGCCATGGGCAACGTCCTAGCGCCGGCGCTGGGACCGACCCTGGGAGGCATCGCCATTGATCTACTCAGTTGGCGATACATCTTTCTTCTTACCCTCCCGACGGCCTTCCTAGCGCTGATCGTTGGCAATCTGTTCTTGCCCAGCCGGGCGATGCCCAAAAAGATCCCGCGGTTCGATTTCCTTGGCTTCGGTATGCTATCCGTGTCCTTGGCGGGCCTGTTGCTCGGCTTCAGCTACGGTGCCCGCCTAGGCTGGACATCGAGCGAGATCCTTGCGTTGTTCGGCGCGGGAATTGGTTGTGGTACGGCCTTTGTACTGCGTCAGATCTACGCTGAAGATCCTTTGGTTAACATGCGGGTGTTCGCGAACGCGCAGTTCAGCGCCGCCGCGAGCATTGGCTTCTTCACCGGCGCGGCGATGTTCTCGTCTTTTTTCCTGATGCCACTATTCACTCAGCAGATACAGCACTTTTCGGCTATCGACGCTGGGTTGCTTATGGTGCCGGCAGGCCTCTCGTTGATTTTCCTATTCCCGCTTGTCGGTCGCCTTTCCGATTTTGTGCCAGCCTACCTGATGATTTGCGTCGGCATGGTAATTTTTGCAATTGCGTTCTTCTACCTATCTACCGCAGACGTGAATACGCCTTTCTGGACCCTAGTCTGGTTTACACTGATAGTGCGTATGGGGGTCGCCTGCACCCGTTCCGTTGTCAATTCCGAAGCGCTAAAATCTCTGCCGACGGAGCTTGTGACGCAGGGGTCAAGCACGGTCAATTTCGTGCGCCAGCTCGGCGGAACCTTGGGGACTAATTGTTTGGTAGTCTTCCTCGAACTGCGCATCCCTTTCCATGGTGAAGCCTTCGCTGCCATGCAAACTGGCGCCAGGGAAACCACCCGCGAGATGCACACCCGGCTGGAGCAACTCCTAGGTGAGGCTGGCGTTGCTGAAGCGGTGCACGATTTCGGCGCCTTCCACTATTTGGGCGAGGTGATCTATGCCCAGGCCAGCACCTTGGGCTTCCAGGACGCCTATTTCATACTGGCGTTGTTCGCAGTGGTGGGTTTGATTCCGGTTTGGATATTGGCACGAGCGAGCAAGGGTTCGCGCGCGGCGGGGCAGGGTCTAATCTAATCTCCCGCCAACTCGCGGCTACGTTCTGTCGCCGCGGCTATGGCGCGAGTTATTAGCAACTGCAGGCTGTCGCCGGCCATCAGGATCTTTAGCGCTTCCAGGGTGGTGCCACCAGGGCTGGTGACGTTTTCGCGCAGTTTTGCAGGCGGTTCATCGCTAGCAAGGGCCAACTGGCCTGAACCCGCTACGGTGGCCATCGCGAGTTGTTCTGCCAGGTTTTTAGGCAGGCCAGCCGCAATTCCGGCGGTGCTAAGGCATTCTATCAACAGGAACACATAGGCCGGTCCTCCGCCTGAAACCGCGGTGACGGCATCGATGAGCCCCTCATCGGAAACAGTGACCGCGTCGCCGACGGATTTCATTAACTGTTGGCAAAGTGCCGCTTGCGCGTCAGAGACATTGCCGTTCGGGCACAACACGGTGATGCCTTGGCCGATTGCCGCGGGCGTATTTGGCATGGCTCGTATGATGCCGGCCTGCGCTCCAACGTGCTTTTCAAAATAGCCGATCGTCTTACCCGCCGCGATCGAGAGGAAGACGCAATCACTGCCGGTGAAGCGCAAATAGGCAGGCACAACGTCGTCCATCTGCTGCGGCTTGACAGCAAAGACGATTACTTCGGGGTTGAGATCGACGGGAAGCTCGGTGGCACTGGCGCAAATTGTGACGTCTGGGGCGTCAGCGAAGTCAGTGGCACCGGTCGGTTCGACGATTGTGACGCCGGCCGCCGCGATCCCTGAGTTGCGCCAGCCAGCCAACATCGCGCCGCCCATTTTGCCGCAGCCTACGAGTAGCAAGGGTCGTGTCATTGTCGTGGTCATGGGATTGAGCTTCTCAGGCCTCGCCGATAGGGTCAAGCATCGTCGCTTCGATTGCCTGCGTTGCGCTGTAACCGGCCCACTGCACATACTGGAAGGAGGGATAGAACCGCTCACATTCGCTGACAGCAATCTCGACTAGGTCTTCCAACTGCTCGACTGTGACATTGTTCCATCCACGGGTCAGCATGGTGTGGCGGAACATTGGCGTGCCGGCCTCAGAACACAGCTCGAAATGACCAAACCACATGCGTTCATTGATCTGCGACAGCAACTCGCTGATTTCGGGCCGTTTCTCAGGGGTCACTTTCATATCCAGCGAGCAGGTGAAATACAACGCCTTCACTTCGTAGCGCCAGACGAAGAACATTCGGTAGTCGCACCACCGTCCTGACATTTCGACCAGGAGTTCATGCTCGGCC
The DNA here is from genome assembly GCA_002717185.1 of Rhodospirillaceae bacterium. The sequence continues at coordinate 67,227 of PBDC01000039.1, read as the reverse complement.
GACCGGTCGAACAGCCATTCGTTGGTGCGAACGATGTCTTCCATGATGTCGAGGGGATTGTTCGACGAGCTGTGCTCTTCAGCGGTCAGGAAGGCCATTTGGATATCTTTCTTCAACCGCGGAAAAAAGCCAGTCAGGGACCATATTCATGCACAATCCGCAACATAGTTTGTCCCGCTAAACACGACATTTTGTATAAGATACTGTTACCTTACCACAAGATCTAGTGTGCCACAGGCGATTTGCCATAAGCAAGCGGTTATAGGGCGAAATAAGAAAAACGCGTAGTAGTTGCTTAAAGCGGTTTGGTGACCACTCCAGGGCTGCAAAGAATACCTAATTTGGTTTGCAGGCTGCTATACAGAAGTGGCGGGTTTCCGGGTTCGGCGGGGTTTTAGCGCTGACTTTTGTAGGTCGAAGAGTGCGGCCTCTAAGGCTGCGACACGGGCCTCGAGCGCTTCCTGCTCGAGCCTCGCTTTGGCGGCGACTGCCTTGATGGCCTCGAATTCATCACGCGTGACTAGGTCCATGTCAGCCAGGAAGCGTTCGGCCCGCTGGCGCACCAGTGCTTCAACCTCCTCACGTACGCCGGAGAGCGCTCCGGTAGCGCCGTTGGCGACGCGGGCCAAATCGTCGAGAAACCGGTTGTCCACCTGCATGTCGAGCCTCTTTTTCGTTAACGTGTCAAAACCCCTACTAGATATGGCGATATTGCGGCAATCCCGCAACCCGTCTTGCCGCGACGACTATGCCTCGCCTATATAAGGCTTGGATGCAGCAATGGAGCGCGTGATGATCTTGGTAACCGGCGGGGCGGGGTTCATCGGCTCCAATCTTGTTGCCGCGCTTTGCGAGCGGGACATTGCGCCGGTTGTTGTCTGCGACATGCTGGAGCCACCCGAAAAAGCGCGCAACCTTGAAAGACATACCGTCGCCGATATTGTCGCACCGGACGAATTGGCCCTGTGGCTGGAAGCGGAGGGCGCGAGGCTAGACGCTGTTTTCCATATGGGGGCGTCTTCTTCGACCGTTACTGCCGATGCCGAGTTCGTCCTTACCAACAATTTCGACCTGTCGATGATGCTGTGGCGCTGGTGTTCGCTGCATAACGTCCGGTTGATCTATGCCTCATCAGCGGCCACTTATGGCGCCGGGGTGAATGGGTTCGACGATGATGGAGAGATCGAGGCGCTGGCACGGCTGCGCCCACTGAACCTCTATGGTTGGTCTAAGCATCTTTTCGATATGGATGCAGTCTCGCTCGCTACCGCTGGTATCGCGCCTCCACAATGGGCCGGTTTAAAATTTTTCAACGTTTATGGGCCAAACGAGTATCACAAGGGTGGCCAAGAGAGCCTCGTTGTCCAGCTTTACCGGCAGATCGACGAGACGGGCAAGGCACGCTTGTTTCGCTCGCATCATCCAGGTTATCCGAATGGTGGTCAGGAGCGGGACTTCGTTTGGGTCGGGGACTGCATTGATATCATGCTTTGGCTGCACGACAATCCAGCGGTTAATGGCTTGTTCAATGTTGGCACCGGCAGGGCACGGACGTTTTCTGACTTGGCGCAGGCCTGCTTTGCGGCCATGAGGCGGGAGCCGGTGATCGAGTACTTCGACACGCCTGAGCATATCCGCAAGCACTACCAGTATCATACACAGGCGGCTATGGCGCGGTTGCGCGATGCTGGTTACGAACGTCGGCCGACGGCGCTGGAAGACGGCGTTTACCTCTATGTTCAGGACTACCTCGCCACTAACGATCCTTACCGGTAGCTGTGACAGAACCTTTTGTCTTTCCAAATTTCGATCCGGTAATTTTCCAAATTGGTCCACTGGCGATTCGCTGGTATGCGCTGGCCTACATCGTCGGGCTAGTCGGCGCGTGGCGCTATGGGATTTGGTTGGCGCGGCGCGAACCGCATCTGGTGACGCCACGGCAGGTAGACGATTTTCTGATCTGGGGAACTCTGGGCGTAATTCTGGGCGGGCGGTTCGGCTACGTGTTTTTCTACCAGCCTGTCTTTTTCCTGGCGAACCCACTGGAGATTCTGCAGATGTGGAACGGAGGTATGTCGTTCCATGGTGGGCTCGTCGGCGTCATCCTTGCGATGATTCTTTTCGCCCGTCGGCACGGCATCGTCTTCTTCGCGTTGGCCGATGTGATAGCGACGACGGTGCCGATAGGCTTGCTGCTCGGCCGTATCGCGAACTTTATTAACGGCGAGCTTTGGGGGCGCGAAACGGATGTATTTTGGGGGATGATCTTCCCGCATGCCGGGCCGAACCCAAGGCACCCGAGCCAACTATATGAGGCATTTCTTGAAGGTTTGGTGTTGCTAATCCTTTTGTCTTGCCTGGTGCTTATCTGGCGCGCGCGTTGGAGGATAGGATTAATTAGCGGCACCTTTCTGGTCGGCTATGCACTATCGCGTATGGTTGTCGAGACCGTCCGACAACCGGACGAATATATTGGTCTCCTCGTTTTCGGTTCGACCTGGGGGCAGTGGCTGTCGGTGCCCATGCTGGTATTTGGCGCTTATCTTATAGGCCGCGCCATCCTGCGCCCTCCCACGGCGGCGACGTGAACGCGCTGGCGCATCTGCTAGTACGCCGGATCGCGATGACCGGTCCAATGACGGTGGCGGACTACATGGCTACCGCACTCGGACATCCGCAGCATGGCTACTACACGACACGAGATCCTTTAGGCCGCGACGGCGATTTTATAACTGCGCCGGAGATTAGCCAGATTTTTGGCGAGTTGATCGGCCTTTGGAGTGTGGTGGTCTGGGAGAAAATTGGCAGACCTGTCCGTTTCAATCTGGTCGAATTTGGTCCGGGGCGTGGGACGCTGATGGTGGATGCTTTGCGTGCTGCGGCACAAGTTCCCGCGTTTCTAGATGCAGCCAATCTCGTGTTGATTGAAACCAGCCCGGTGCTGAGGAACAGTCAGGCTGATAAACTTTCTGTCTACGATCCGACTTGGTGCGAGTCTCTCGAAGCGGTTCCAGACGGACCAATACTCGCCATCGCGAATGAGTTTTTTGACACGCTACCGGTGCATCAGTTCATCCGAACGTCAAGCGGTTGGCGGGAACGGCTTGTCGGGTGCGATGAAACTGACTTGCAGTTTATGATCTCAGCCGGCACTACGCCCTTTGCGAATTTGCTTGCTCCGGATATTCAGTCGGCTTCATTAGAAGGCGCCATCGCAGAAATTCAGCCCTTGGGGCTAACGATCACCGCGGCATTGGGTGAGCGCATCGCCGCGGATGGTGGGGCCGCGTTGATTATCGATTACGGATATTGTGAGAGCGCTCTGGGTGATACTTTACAGGCTATTCATGCGCATGAACCGCAGGATGTCCTCAAGGAGCCGGGCGAGGCAGACTTGACGGTTCACGTTGACTTCGCGGCGCTGCGGCGCTCAGTGGACAGCGATGTTTCGGTCTGGGGGCCTGTCGCCCAGGGTGAGTTTCTTCAGCGGCTTGGTATCGAGCTGCGCGCGTCGTCGCTCAGGAAAAACGCGACACCTATGCAGTCGGCCAGCATTGCCTCTGGTGTCGAGCGCTTGATTGCGCCGGATCAAATGGGCACGTTGTTCAAAGTGCTTTGCTTGACTCGGGCGGGCCAGTCGCAACTGCCGGGATTTGAGGAGTGACAGTTAAATACGCGAATGATTTGCCTCATCTGACAGCTGTTTCGCTCGGGGGAACGGGACGCATTCGACATGCCTTCTTCACACGAAATGGCGGGGTCAGTGACGGGATATATAAAACACTGAATATTGGGCTTGGTTCAAAGGACGAGATACGCTCCGTTACCGAAAATCGACGTCGCGTTGCAGGTTTTTTCGGTTTGCCCAGTGAAGCTCTTAACACTGTTTATCAAGTTCATGGACGAACGACGGTTTACGTCGACGGCCCTAGGGCCGGCGGCGCGCTGCCGCACGCTGATGCCATGGTGACGGACCGTGCTGGTTTGGCGCTTGGAGTTCTCAGTGCAGACTGCACACCGGTCCTTTTGGCGGATAAGGAGGCCTGTGTCATCGGCGCGGCCCACGCTGGTTGGAAAAGTGCGGTCGGTGGAATTTTGCCCTCGGTGGTTGAGGCGATGGAAGCACTAGGTGCGGATCGGCGGCGGACCTTGGCAGCAATCGGGCCAACCATTGCGCAGGCGTCCTACGAGGTTGGACCGGAATTCCCAGATCAGTTTCTGCAAGAAAGTGCTGAGAATGAAGCATTTTTCATCCCCTCGAACCGTGCGGGTCATTTTATGTTCGATTTGCCAGGCTATGTTGCCAAGACATTAAAATCGCTTGATATCGCAAGTGTTGAAGACCTCGAGCGAGATACTTGCGCCGAAGCGGACCTGTTCTACAGCTACCGGCGAGCGACAAAGCACGGCAAGCTGGATTATGGCCGCTGCATCTCTGCAATTGCGATCGTCTAGTGTATTAATTGCGAAATTCGGCTGATAATAATTTACGCGCATTAGCACGCCAACCAAAAACATTGGTGTAGTTCAGGTAAAAATTACGTCGCAAACTGTCCGATAAATCTCAGTACCAAAATACATTCGTGATCTGTAATCGAAATAGAAGCGCAAATATTAGTGGTTAAATGACACGATGCCGTATCTGGTTCAGATGATCGGGCTATGTTTGCTCTGCTTGGTGGTGAGCTGTGTCTTGCTCTAAATCGCTATTGGCTTCGGTCCTTGCGGTTGGACTCTTGTTCGCAGGCTGCGGACAGCTGCCGAAACCGTTCAAGTCGGAGCTGGGTAGTGGGGCGGAGAGCCCACTGGTTGCTATGCTGGATGCTGCCGGTATCGTCGTCGCGCCGATTATTGGCGCGCCGCCGGGTGTCGCGGGACCACTATCCGAGATAATGGCTGCGGAACTACGTCGCGTAAACGTGCCCGCCACGACCACTAGCGTGGTGAAGAACGCATTCTTGTTGGAAGGGGAGATGGTGCTTGCGCCGGCCGCCGGCGACAAGAATTTAGTAACTATCAAATGGACGGTCACTAATGTTGTGGGCGATGTGGTCACAGAGCTTGTGACGAGCAGTTCGGTTTCAGGCATTGCCTGGAAAACGGCGAGCCTTCCATCGTTGAATACGGTATCGGAGGACGTTGTTCCACGAATCGCTAATACTCTGCAGACAAAATATCCGGTGGTGGCACGCAAGGAGTGGCCATTGGTCGCTGTTGTCGCCGTGGAAGGCGCGCCTGGTGATGGCAATGAGATGCTCAAGAATGCTTTTGTTGCCGTGTTAAAAGATTCTGGGCTGCCGGTTACCGCCAATCCTGAAAATGCGGTTATCCAAATTTTCGGTAAGGTAGAAATCACTGATCAAACGCTGAAGCGTGAAACAATTGAAATAAATTGGATTTTTCTGGAACCTAACGGCAGCGAGATTGGTAAGATGACGCAATCCAATAGTGTTGAAAAGGGGCGCGTGCATTCGAAATGGGGGTCGCTCGCCTATGACGTGACCTTTGCCATGGTTGATAGTGTCGCCGACGTTCTGTTGACTATGGGTCGCACCGAGGGCGTCCGATAGGGCCGTTGAGGCGAAGACGCGCCTTACTAGCTGGAATCGTTTACAGGCCGTTGCCTCCTTGATATACAGACGTCGCTGGCCTTCGAGTCAGACTCGTGAGTGCGGTCAAACTTCCGGCTTTATGTAAAGCTCGGACAAAAACAGGATCCGGTATGAAAATCCTGAGCGGCAACAGCAATCGGCCGCTGGCCGAAGCAATTTCGGCTTGTCTAAATACGCCTTTGACCAAGGCTGCAATTCGGCGCTTTTCGGATCTCGAGGTGTTCGTCGAAATCCTCGAGAATGTTCGCGGCGAGGACGTTTTTATCATCCAGTCGACGAGCTACCCGGCTAATGACAATCTCATGGAGCTGCTTGTCTCGATTGACGCGCTGCGCCGCGGCTCTGCCCAACGAATCACCGCGGTCATTCCCTATTACGGTTACGCTAGGCAGGACCGAAAGACTGGCCCACGGACCCCCATATCGGCCAAACTGGTTGCGAATCTTGTGACGACGGCTGGGGCCGACCGAGTGCTAACGATGGACTTACATGCGGGGCAGATACAGGGCTTTTTTGACGTGCCGACCGACAATCTGTTCGCTGCACCTGTATTCCTGAAGGATATCGAAGAGAACCGAGCCGACGGTGAAGAGTTGGTCATCGTATCGCCAGATGTTGGCGGGGTGGTCCGGGCACGGGCCATCGCCAAGCGGCTAGGTGCCGAACTTGCGATAATCGACAAGCGTCGCGAGAAGGCTGGAGTTTCGGAGGTCATGCATATTATAGGCGATGTCAAAGATCGACGCTGTATCCTAGTCGACGATATCGTCGATTCAGCTGGAACCTTGTGCAACGCAGCTGATGCGCTGATGCAGGACGGAGCAAAATCGGTTCAAGCTTATTCGACGCACGGTGTGCTGTCAGGCGGTGCGGTGGCCCGAGTTTCGGCGTCACCATTGGAGAGTTTGGTGACTACGGATAGCATTCAGGCGACGGAAGCAATGAGGGTTGCGCACAATATCCGCCAGATCACGATCGCGCCGCTGCTGGCTGAAGCGATCCTGCGAATTGCAGAAAACCGGTCTGTTTCGAGCCTGTTTGACTGATTTTTGTTGACGAAACGCGTTTAGCCGCGTAGCACGCGGCTCGAATGGTGCCGACCCCCCTGGAGGCAGGTGCCACTACACTATTGGAGAGCGATATGAGCGAAGCGAACATTCTCGAAGCGGAAGCTCGAGATCGGGTCGGCAAGGGGGCCGCCCGGGCCACGCGTCGCGCCGGGCGGGTGCCCAGCGTGATTTATGGGGCGAAAAAGGATCCCAAAGTAATTTCCATCGATCCTCTGATACTGCGAAAACATTTGGAGGCCGGAACTTTTTTCTCGACAGTGTTCGAGGTGAAGATTAATGACGATGTCGAGCGTGTGCTGCCCCGGGATGTGCAACTGCATCCTGTCACGGATATACCTCAGCATGTTGATCTCCTGCGCGTGACAGCTGCAACCAAAGTGACCGTTGATGTGCCATGCCGCTTCTTAAACGAAGATGAATCGGAAGGCCTGCGGCGTGGCGGTGTCTTGAACGTGGTGCGCTACGCGATTGAGGTACTGTGTTCAGTTGATAACATCCCGCAGGAAGTCGATGTAGATCTTGCCGGTCTGGATATTGGAGACAGTATCCATTTTAGCCATGTCAGCCTGCCGGACGGGGTGGAGCCGACGATTTCCGATCGTGACTTCACGATTGCGACCATTGCGGCGCCGACTATCGTCGAAGAAGAGACGGAAGGCGAGGAAGGTGAGGAAGATATGGAACTCGGCGAAGGCGAGGCTGAAGGCGAGGCCGAAGGCGAAGAAGAGGGTGCCTCCGAGGAGTAATGCGGTGTTGCTACTCGTTGGCTTGGGTAATCCTGGTCCAAAATACGAGAGAAACAGACACAATATAGGGTTCGTGGCGGTGGACGAGATAGTCCGCCGCCATTCCTTTGCCCCCTATCGTGCCCGTTTCCAGTCGCTCACGGCTGAAGGGTCGTTGGCGGGTCAAAAGGTTCTTGCCATGAAGCCGACTACATATATGAACGAGTCAGGCCGAGCGGTCGGTGAAGCTGTGCGCTACTATAAGCTGAAATCGGACGACGTATTGATCATCCATGATGAGCTTGATCTTGTAGCTGGTAAGATTCGCGTGAAGAAGGGGGGCGGTTTGGCAGGCCACAACGGTTTGCGTAGCATCGATACACATATCGGTAACGAATTTCACCGCCTCCGCGTTGGTATCGGGCATCCAGGCGACAAGGATCGGGTACACGGCTACGTCTTAAACGACTTCGCCAAGTCCGAACTATCAATGTTTGAGAAGATCATCGACGCGATTGGTAACAGTGCGGAATCGCTTGGTACACGCGAATATGATGCCTTTATGACCAAAGTGTCGTTGGGCTTGAAACCTCCAAGACCGAAGCCGGAAAAAAAGCCGGCTTTGGGGTCCACGTCAGAGACCGCCCCGGAGTCATAAACGCATGGGATTCAATTGTGGCATTGTAGGTTTACCCAATGTCGGTAAATCGACTTTGTTTAACGCTTTGACAAGTACCGCATTGGCGGAAGCGGCGAACTATCCGTTCTGTACGATTGAACCAAATGTTGGGCGTGTCGCGGTGCCCGATTCGCGACTTCACCAGGTCTTTACGATTACCGGATCGGCGCAGAAGGTTCCGACCTATCTCGAATTCGTAGATATCGCAGGTCTTGTACGCGGCGCATCGCAGGGCGAGGGGTTGGGCAATCAGTTCCTCGGTCATATCCGCAGTGTCGCGGCGATTGTCCACGTATTGCGCTGTTTTGACGATGGCAACGTGACCCATGTTGAAGAAACGGTAGATCCGATCCGTGATGCGGAAACTGTCGAGACGGAACTAATGCTGGCCGATCTGGAAAGTTTGGAGCGCCGGATCGAGCCGCTACAAAAGCGCGCGACTTCTGGCGACAAGGAAGCGAAGGCTAGTCTACCTGTAATGCGGCGCACGCTGGAAGCGCTTCGAGACGGTAAACCCGCCCGAGTGGTCGAATGCTCCGATGACGAGATGCTGATATTCCACTCATTGCAACTTATTACAGCCAAACCCGTGCTCTATGTGTGCAACGTCGACGAGGACAGCGCCGCGAGTGGTAACGAATTTTCCGCACGCGTGGCAGAGATGGCCGAGGAGACGGATCAGGGATATGTGTTAATCTCCGCCGCTATCGAGGCGGAAGTAGCAGAACTCGAAACTCAACAGGAAAAAACTGAGTATCTGCAGTCGCTCGGTCTGGCGGAGACTGGGCTCACCCGCGTCATCCGCGCTGGCTACTTTTTGCTCGATCTAGTGACCTTTTTCACAACAGGTCCGAACGAGAGCCGGGCTTGGACCGTACGCCGTGGCTCGAAAGCACCGGAGGCGGCTGGAACGATTCACACGGATTTTCAGAAAGGATTTATTCGGGCGGAGACCATCGGCTACGATGATTTTGTCACCTGCCAAGGCGAACAAGGCGCCAAGGATGGCGGCAAGATGCGCCTAGAAGGCAAGGGATACAGCGTGCAGGATGGCGATATCATGCTGTTTCGATTTAACGTTTAGGAGACAGGCTATGATCAAAGTGAGCGCGAAAAATCTCGTCGACGAGGCGAATACAGAAATCGAAACCCTATCGGTCGAGGACGCCATTGCTTTGTACGGTGACGAGGACACCATCTTGGTCGATATCCGCGATGTACGGGAATTGAAGCGTGAGGGTAAGGTTCCGGGCACTCTGCATGCGCCGCGTGGCATGCTGGAATTTTGGGTCGATCCAGAGAGCCCTTACTACCGGGAGGTGTTCGGATCCGGCAAGAAGTTCGTTTTCTTCTGTGCCGGTGGTCTGCGGTCCGCGCTTGCTACGGCACAACTGCAGCGCATGGGGCTGGAACCAGTGGCCCATATCGAAGGTGGGTTCGGTGCCTGGTGTGATGCCGGCGGGCCGGTCGAGAAGGACGAAGGGTAGACCAGCTGAAATTGACTGGGTCCCGGACCTGACCGTCTATTCAAGCCCTTTGAACAACCTAATGTTTCTGGCGGCCCGCCTTCCAGGGTATGAAGGGCTTCCTGATAAGCGCAGCTTTATTACGCTGCGACCGCGGCGTTGAAGCTTTTCAATTCGATTAAGACTGTTCGCTCGGTGACCCCGTTTTTCTGTGCGACGATTTGTCCGCCGCCCACTCACCGCTGGCGGCTTCCAAGGTCGACTTCGCGGTATTTCTGTAGCCGTGGCCATTTCCGAATTTGTAAGACTATAATTGGAGCTGATCATGCATCCGTTTGGCACGGACTTCCTCCCCAAAAATTTTTTTAAACTGTCGGAGTGAGTTTCGTTTAACCTCTTAACACTCGTTCGGCGACAGCGTCGAGGCGCGCCATGACGGTTGGGTCGCGTACCTCGGGCGCTGTGATCAAAGCTGTGTCGAGCGCCGTTTGACATCCAGCATGGCAGCTCTCGGTGCGGTTTGCTAGGCGGGGCGCCAGCTCCTTCACCAGGATACGGCCTTTTTCCGCATTAGCCATCAGTACACGTATCACAACCTCGACGCTGACATCATCATGATCCTCGTGCCAACAATCGTAGTCGGTGACCATGGCGATGGTGGCGTAACAGATTTCCGCCTCGCGGGCGAGTTTAGCCTCCGGCATGTTGGTCATGCCGATGACGTCGCAGCCCCATTGTCGGTAGAGATTTGATTCTGCACGGGTCGAGAATTGCGGGCCTTCCATGACCAGATAGGTACCGCCCTGCTTTATTGGGATGTCGGACGCCACGGCAGCTGCTTGGATTGCATCGCCCAGACGACGGCATGTCGGATCGGCCATCGAGACATGGGCGACACAACCTTTACCGAAGAAAGATTTTTCGCGTGCGAAGGTCCGGTCGATGAATTGGTCGATGATAACAAAATCACCCGGTGCCAGGTCCTCGCGCAGGGAGCCTACGGCCGACAGGGAGATGATTTCTGTCACTCCAAGCCGCTTCATCGCGTCTATATTGGCGCGGAAATTGAGCGAGGTTGGCGAATGCTTGTGGCCCCTGCCGTGCCGCGGCAGGAAGACGACGGTTTGTCCCTCGAGGCTGCCGATTATTAGGTTGTCGGACGGCGCTCCGTAAGGGGTTTCGACCATCTCCTCGCGGACATCGGTAAGTCCGTCTATTTCGTACAGGCCGCTGCCACCAATGACGCCAACGATGGGGGGGCATCCGGGCTTGTTCATGGCGCTTTCCTAAAATTGCGATTCTGGATCAGAGTTCGAAATCGACAATCACCGGGACATGGTCTGAAGGCTTCTCGCCGCCGCGGGCCTCGCGCAACACGGTGGCGCCCTCCAGTGAATTTTTGAGCGGTGGCGTCACCCAAACATGATCGAGTCGCCGGCCGCGGTCCGAGCTGTCCCAGTCGCGCGCGCGATAGCTCCACCAGCTGAAGAGCTTTTCCTCCTCGGGAATGAACTGCCGTACTGCGTCGGTCCAGTTGAGCGTCTTCTGCATGTTGCGTAATTTCTCTACCTCGATTGGCGTGTGCGAGACGACCTTCATCAGTTGTTTGTGTGACCAGACGTCTGTCTCCAACGGCGCGATGTTTAGATCGCCGACCAGGATCATTTTTTTGCATTTTGTCCGGTTCGCCAGAAACCATGCTGTCATTTCGTCCAGGAAGTCGAGCTTGTGACCGAATTTCTCGTTCTTTTTACGATCCGGCTCGTCGCCGCCAGCGGGCACGTAGAAATTATGCACTTCGATGCCGCCGGGTAGGGTGGCGGAAATATGCCGACAGTCGCTTTTGCCGCACCAATCCTGACGTGTTACGTCCTTTAGCGGTACGCGCGACAGGATAGCCATGCCGTTGTAGCTCTTCATGCCGCTGATCGCGACGTGCGGATAGCCCATCTCCTTCACCGCCTCGAGTGGGAACAGATCGTCCTGTACCTTGGTTTCTTGCAAGCAGATGATGTCTGGATTATTCGCTTGTGCAAACGCAGCGACACGATTGATGCGAAGCCGGACAGAGTTGATGTTCCATGTCGCGATGCGCACCCGTTTCCCTCCCTTTTAAGTTGCTCTTTAGGTCAGCTTGACCTGCAGCTCATCGAGCCCGTCGACATGGCCGACCAGTACGTCGCCGCGCTCAATCCCGGCGACCCCTTCTGGTGTGCCGGTAAAGATCAGGTCGCCGGGTTTCAGTTCGATCAAGCCGGACAGATAGTTAATCGTCTCCGACACGTTCCATATCATATCCGCGAGATCGCCTTTCTGCCGCAGGTTGCCATTGACAGTTAGAGTGATAACGCCTGATTCCAATATGCCTGTCTCCGAAACTGGACGTATTGCCGACATCGGCGCGGCGTTGTCAAAGCCTTTCGACAGATCCCAAGGGCGCCCCATATCCTTCGCCACGCCCTGCATGTCGCGTCTTGTGAGGTCTAGCCCGACCCCGTAGCCGTAGATACAATTGCTGGCCTTATTGACAGGGATGTTCCAGCCGCCTTGGCTGAGGGCGACCACGAGTTCAATTTCCGGGTGCAGGTTTTGCGTTGCCACCGGATAAGCGATTTCACCACCATTCGGCACAATCGAATCCGCTGGTTTGGCGAAGAAGAAGGGCGGCTCGCGATCTGGATTGTGCCCCATCTCGCGCGCGTGGGCGGCGTAGTTCCTGCCAACGCAATAGATCCGGCGCACCGGGAATGCTGTATCGATGCCCGCGACCGGTAACGCGGGCAGGTCCCAAAGCGGAATGGCGTAACCGCTCACTATGATCTCCTTATAGCAGGCCGACGGGATCCACTATAGGCACCGGTCGCGCGACGAAAAACGTTAAATGTCGGTAATGGTCAGAAAGATGGTTTAGGCTGCTCGGATACCAGGCGTTTCGCCACCGCGGGCAGCGCAGTAGTTGCGGCAGGCATCGCCGAAGGCCCGGAACAGGGCGTCGGAAAGCGTCGTTTTCAAAGTCTCCCGCCCTTCCGGATGCCATTGCACACCAAGTACATAGCCCGGAGCGTCTGGCATGCTAACTGCCTCGATTACATCGTCGTCGCTGACCGCTTCGACCAACAGGCAGTCCGCTGGCCGGTCGATCGCCTGTGCGTGTAGCGAGTTGACTATCTGTTCCTTTTCACCGCCGGTAAGCTTGTGCAGCATCCCGCCTGACGTGATGAAGATGGGATGACGCGGTTTTTGCCGCTCGCTGGAGGGTAGGGTGCGGTCCATGCGGTGGTCGTTCTTTCCGGGCAATTCGTGCACGAGCTGATGCAAAGTGCCCCCAAGCGCTACGTTTAGTTCCTGAATACCGAGACAAACTGCAAAGACCGGAATACCGGTATCGATCGCCATACGGATTAGCGGCATCGAGGTCGCATCTCGCTTGGGGTCGTGCAGCGTGCCCTTGCGGCTGCGCTTGCCGCCATAATGGTGAGGTTCGACATTTGGCGCGCCGCCGGTCAGAAAAAGTCCGTCTAGCCGCTCGATTAAGCTATAGAAGCAATGGTCGTCGCCAAGCGCTGGAATAAGGACCGGGGCGCAATTGGACACACTGCGAACGGCCTCAGCGTAGTTGCCGCCAGTGCGATGCATCCCGCGTTCGTCATCCTTGATATAACTGGTGGGAATCCCAACAAGGGGCAAACAGGCATTAGTTGTCATGGTGCTAGGAAATATCACGCTGCCTGGGCGGGAAGCAAGGAATCCTGTTACTTAGCGCTATTGCTCATTGAATTTAGATCTTCACGGTTTGTTTGGCCGTAAAGTCCAATAGCAAACCCTTAAGAGATAGTTAGTCCTCATACCCCGGCGGCGCCGTAAAGGCGTAGCCTTCATCCTCCAGCAGCTTGGCTAATCCGATGGTTTCCAGGTCGCCGAACTGGCGGCCTATGATCTGGATACCGATCGGCAATCCATCGGCGTTCGGACCTGTGGGTATGACTGTCGAAGGGAGGTAGCAGCACACCGCCAGCCCAGCCCAGAAGACCTGCTCAAAATAGGGTCGATTCGCACCGTCGATTGTGATCGTGCGCTTGCCCATCGGTTCGTGGTTATGCACAAAGGCGGTAGTCGCCATAATCGGTGCGATGAGGGCGTCGTAATCCTTGAAGAATGCGTCCCAGGCCCAGCGCAGAAACATGCGTTTGTTGTGCGCTGTGTAGTGATCATGATGGGTGATAGTCTGGGTGCGCAGCAGGTTGGCGCCGGGACTTTGGTTGTTTGGGTCCAGCTCGGACGCGGCCTGGACCATCTCCGCGAAATCCTTATCAGGGGTGCGGGCTGCCATCGTCGACCACAGTAGGGTTTGAAAAGTATCGTGCGCGTCCGCCGGATCTAATTCCGGCCGAGCGTTGAAATCGGTGATGCCTCCGGCATTTGCAATCGTTTTGGCGACGGCTGAAACACGGTCCTGGACCTCTTGGCTCACCGGCGCCACCGCATCGTTTGTCCAGACTGCGACTTTGTAGTCGCCAAGCGACAATTTTGTAGGTTGAGGCAGGTTTAGGGTGAGTCCAACGCCATCTAGCTCGTCCGGGCCACCCATAGCCAGGACGCCAGTTTCAAGATCCGTTGCGCTCCGTCCCAGGGGACCGACGACGGACAGATCGGGCTGAACCAGATAACCGGGCAGTGCGTGTCCCCGCGGAGGGATCAGACCCCAGGTTGGCTTATGCCCAAAGACGCCGCTGAAATGCGCCGGGTTGCGGATCGAACCGCCGATGTCCGATCCGGATTCGAAGCCGCACAGCCCCGCCGCTAATGCTGCCGCGGACCCGCCAGACGAGCCGCCGGGGATACGTTTCGGGTCCCACGGACTATTGGTGGTGCCGTAGACCTCGTTGTAGCTTTGGAAATCCGCGAGGTTGAGGGGTACGTTTGTCTTGCCGAACAGTACAACGCCGGCGGCCTTCAGCCGTTGCACCGCTAGCGCATCGCTATCCGCGATATTATCCTTCATGTCCGGCCGCCCATTAGTCGTCGGCAGGCCGGCGACATTGTAGGATTCCTTTATCGTCATGGGTACGCCGTGCAGCGGCCCCCAGCTCTCTCCTCGCGCTAGCGCTTGGTCGGCTTCGCACGCTCGTGTCCGCGCTCTGTCCACGTCATGCACGATAATCGCATTGAGTGCGGGGTTATAGCGTTCTACCCGGTCGAGATAATGCTCCAGTAGCTCCTGAGCGCTAATCTCTTTAGCTTGGATCATTGCGGCGAGCGCGGTTGCGGATTTGAAGGCTAGTTCCGACATGTTTCGTCCTGCAGTTGATTGACGTGGATCGGGATCATCCCCGCAATTGCGGACCCTACATCAGCTTCCGAAGATTGGGAACCGGTCTGCTTTGCCGACGCGTTCCAGCTGGGTCCCAGTATGCGCTAAGCTTGGGGCTGAAAACTGCAAAGAACTGAAAGGAAACATGAACATGTCGAAAGGATATCTAGTCGTCTGCTGCCGGGAGATTCAGGACAAGGAAAAACTCAAGAAATACATTGAGCTGGCACCGGATGCGATGGTGCCGCGCGGTGCAAACATTCTAGTGCGTGGAGGCCGAGTCGCTGCTTTTGAAGATGGACTTGCTGAACGCACGGTGCTGGTGGAATTCCCAAGCTTTGAGGAAGCATTAGAGGCCTATAACAGTTCGGAATATAAAGCTGCAGTCGCCGCTCTTGGCGATGGGGCGGTGCGTGATTTTCGGATCGTCGAAGGGGTCAATTGATATTGCGTTTTTTGCGACCTGCAGTTCGGGAGGATGGCGGATGGCGCTTCTTGATTAAGGGGGACCCGAAAGCCTTAAGCGTTAGTCTCCGCTAGCTGGCTTCGGGCCGTCATACTCGAATAGGCTTTCGTTTAGCGGCACGTCGAAATTCGGGTTAATCAGAGTGGTATCGGTCAGATTGCCTTGGCTGTCGATGACCTGCCACTTGCGTAACTGCAGTGGCGTGTCGGTGAAGACCATCATCACCCGGCCGGAATCGAGGTTGTCTACTTGCTCGACTTCGACCCGCAACACCTGGTCGGTGTTCTGAAAGGATGCAACCTGCAGCTTGTCGCCAAAGCTGATGTCTTTTTTTACGATGAAATAGGCAGGGGTCTTGTTGACTGGTAGGTAGGTCGCCTCTTCGAGCTCCTTGTCCACATAGATGAACCAGTCGCCATAGGTGATTATCAGATAGGGGTCCGGTGGATCGTACTCGAAGCGCAGCTTGCCGGGCCTTTGTAGGTACATAGTGCCNTCCGAGTGCGTGCCNTTGGGATTGGCCTGGATGAACCGCGACTGCAAGGTNCCAAGATCGTTAAGATAGCTTTCGATNCGCGACAAGTTGGCCTTGTCTGCATCGCTCAGCNCAAGGTTGTTAGCAGCCGGTGCCGAAAAAGCTGGCAGTAATAGAAGCAGCGCGGCCAGGCAGCGACAGACACTACGAAGTGCTGCTGTAGTCGCCGATAAGCACCTCTCGCTTGCCAACATGATTCGCCTGGCTAACAACACCTTCCTTCTCCATCGTCTCAATAATGCGGGCAGCGCGGTTATAGCCGATCTGCAGGTGCCGTTGAATAAAGCTCGTGCTTGCCTTGCCTTCGCGTGCCACCAGGGCAACCGCGCGGTCATAGAGTTCATCTCCCGTCTTCTCTGGCTCGTCAAATCCGCCAAAGCCAGCTTCTCCGTCTTCATCGGTTATCGCTTCTATATAGGAAGGCTCGCCTTGGGATTTAAGGAATCGGACGACGGATTCGACTTCCAGATCATCGACGAAGGGGCCATGCACGCGGGTAACGCGACCGCCGCCGGCCATGTAGAGCATGTCGCCTTGGCCGAGCAGCTGTTCAGCTCCTTGTTCGCCGAGGATCGTGCGGCTGTCTACCTTGGAGGTGACTTGGAAGCTAATCCGGGTTGGGAAATTGGCCTTGATGGTGCCGGTGACAACATCGACTGAAGGCCGTTGCGTCGCCATGATTAGGTGGATGCCGGCGGCGCGTGCCATCTGTGCCAGCCGCTGTATCGCGCCTTCTATATCTTTGCCAGCAACCATCATAAGGTCTGCCATTTCGTCGACCACAACGACGATCAGGGGCAGTGGTGATAGGTCGAGCGGCTGTTCTTCGATGATAGGTTTGCCCGTGTCTGGATCAAACCCGGTCTGCACCTTGCGTGTCAGAACCTCACCCTTCTTTCGCGCTTCAGCGACCCGCTTGTTGTAGCCTTCTACGTTGCGGACGCCGAGCTTCGACATCGCACGGTAGCGCGACTCCATTTCTTGGACTGTCCATTTCAGGGCCACAATGGCCTGTTTTGGTTCAGTCACCACCGGGGCGATGAGATGCGGAATGTCGTCGTAGATCGACAACTCCAGCATCTTCGGGTCGATCATGATAAATTTGCATTCGTTTGGCGACAGATGGTAGAGCAGCGACAGGATCATCGCGTTCAGCGCAACTGACTTGCCTGAACCAGTGGTTCCGGCGATCAATAGGTGCGGCATGCGGGCAAGGTCTATGACTACCGGTAGTCCGCCGATATCCTTTCCAGCGACCAGGGGCAGCTTGGCGCGGGAATTCTCGAAATCGCTAGATGCCAGAAGCTCGCGCAGATAAACGGTCTCACGCTTGGCATTTGGTAGTTCGATGCCGATTACGCTGCGGCCGGGTACCGTCGCGATACGGACGGAAATTGCGCTCATTGACCGAGCAATGTCGTCGGACAAGCCAATTACCCGGCTAGTTTTGGTGCCCGGCGCGGGCTCCAACTCGTAGAGAGTCACTACCGGGCCTGGCCGCACCTTGACGATTTCGCCGCGGACACCGAAATCCTCTAACACGCCGATTAAAAGGCGCGCGTTCTGTTGCAGCGATTCCTCGTTCAGTACGCTGGCATCCGCCGCCCCGACCGGCGTATCTTCCAGCAGGTCAAGCGGTGGCAGCTGACTGTCGCCTTTCGGGCCGCTTAGCTTTAGGCTCCGTTGTCGCTCCGAGGCTTTTTTGCCTGGCATGGGTTTGGGCTTCTTTGTTTGTACCAGACCGGCCTTGACAGGCCTTGGTTGCGTTCCGGTTTCCAGGACCGGTTCGATCCTTTCGGTTGGAGTGGAAAGCTTGCGTCCCGTCGCTGTGACGAAACTGCCAATGTTATCGCGAACTCGCATCGCGTGGTGCTGAGCACCACGTGCCTGACTGATCAGATTGAAGGTTCGGCGTGCGCCGTTTCGCCATTCGGACCCGCTGAAGCCAATGACGTAAAGGAGGATAAGCGTCCCAATTGGCCCCGAAATAAGGCCCACGACCACTATATCCGCCATGATACCGGCATTTTGCCCAATTGCGACGAGACTGTACAGCACCCAGGTGCCAGCATAACCGCCGAGACCGGCTGCCAGTGGCCAGTTTTCCGGTGTCCGTAGCGATGCGAGAGCGATGGCTGCACTCATCAAAACAATCGGTATTAGGGCTAGGCGAAACCAAGCCTTTTCCAGCTTATGTTCTTTCCAGAGGCGCCATCCCCAGCCGACGGCTACAGGCACTAATAGTGCGCCGCTGAGGCCAACCGTCTGCAATATGATGTCGCTGATATACGCGCCCATATGTCCTAATAAATTCTGCGCCGCCGACCCTGTGGCGGTATTCAGCGATGGGTCAGTTGGATGATAACTGGCTAGGGCGGTCAGCAGTGCGATGGCCATTGCTATTAGGACTAGCCCGCAGGCTTCAAGCGATTTTTCGCGCAAGAACTGCTCTACCCCGGCGGGGAGAAAGGTTGTTTTACTGCGTGTCGCCATCATCAGTTCCTTCTGTTCAACTCGCCAGGTAGTTGGCAATGCGCGTCAGTCCTTCCTCTGCATCGTCCGTGTCATGTACCAGCGCGAGCCGGATATAGGGTTGCCCGGGATTTTCGCCAGTTTCCGGATCGGGATGAGCGAAATAGGCGCCAGGCACTGTCCTGACCGCGTGGTCTCGCCACAGGGCAAGCGTGGAGGCTTCGCCGTTGCCGACGTTGAGCCATAGAAAGAAACCGGCTGGTGGTTTGTAAAAACCGGTGCAGTTGCCAAGAATGCGCTCTGCCATATCGAACAGCGTGTCGTAATGGGTACGCGTTTCCGCGGCATGCGCATCGTCGCGCCAGAGTTCGGCACTGGCGGCAAGTATTGGGAGCGGTACGACGGCGCCACCAGTACTACGCAACATCGCAAAAGCATCGATCAGATTCGGCGACCCGACAACAAAACCGGAACGTAGACCGGCACCGTTCGACCGTTTCGACAAGGAATGGAACATTGTTACATTATCGAGCGACTTACCCAGCTGGCCGCAAGCTTCCAGAGCACCGATTGGCGGATCGTCACGGTATATGTCGGCATAGCATTCGTCGAAGGCGACGATGAAATCGTAACGGCGCGCCAGGGTGATCAGTTGCGCCAGGTATTCTTGGTCGGCTGCCGTTCCTTGTGGGTTGGAAGGGTTGCACAGATATACAAGGGCTGTGCGAGACAGCGTTTCAGGACCTACGCTGTCGAAGTTTGGCAGAAAGTTGTTCTGTGCTGTGGCGGGCACGTAGATAGGCTCACCGCCCGCCATCACGGAGGCACCCTTGTACACATGGTATGTTGGGTTGGTCATCAACACGGCCGGTTTTTTACCATTCGGCCAGTCCTCCGGTCCTGGAACGCAGAGCTGCGCGAGTTGGAACAGTCCTTCCTTGGTACCGGGCAGTGGCAGAATGTTTTTCGCCGGTTCGAGCATGCCGGAAGGCAGGTTGTAGCGCCGGGTTAGCCAGCCGGCGGCGGAATCGCGAAAATCCGCGGTGCCTCTTGCGCTCGGATATTTGTTCCATAGGTGATTGTGTTTGGCCAACGAGCTGTCGGCAAAAGACGGTTGCGGTAGTTGTGGCTCGCCCAGATGCATAAGCAACGGTTTTATGCCGGCGGCTGGCGCTATCCCCTCGAGAAGCACGGCCAGCTTTCGGAACGGGTAGTCAAACAGTTGGTCGATACGACTATTCTTCATCTCAACACTGAAAGTCGTTCACTCACAATGAATCCGAACCTTAGCACATAACTTAAAACAATAAATCTAATAATTAAACGTAAACAATTGAACTTAATCGTAATAAAGATTTAAGACAAGCATTTGAGTACTAGGTTTTGCCTTGCGCAGTAAGGGAAGAACGGCAATAAAAGATGTAATTTAAAAAGGCTCCAATCGGATCATTATGAAAAGGTTTCTATTGGGCGCTTTTTCCATACAGGTTGATGTCGAGAACTTTCGATTTCAATCTCTTAGTCGACCCGCGAACCTATCGAAAACCGTGAGGATGATTGCCACAGCCGATTAGGCGATGGTTGCTAGAAGTCTTTTAGACATATGCATTTAATTCATATGTTGCATAGCAGGACCCGGTCAGGTTTTTTCAAAAAAATTGACTGCAAATTAAATAAACATATCTAAAATAATGGCTAATAAATCGACGATGCAAGTTTAGTAAGATAGCTGGACACAGACGGTCGGCTTGGGGATTTTTGACAAATGGCCAGCGAGAGGGATCTTAGGGTTGACACGATCGTCGTCGGCGCTGGCATGGCGGGAACGACCATGGCGCTGGCGCTGGCTAAGGGTGGGCTTTCGGTTGCCATCATCGAGCATCAGTCGCTGCCGCAATTCCGAGACCCGACTTTCGATGGCCGCACTTCGGCCATTGCGTTTGGGTCCGCCAATGTGTTCGACGGGATCGGGGTTTGGACAAAACTTGGACCCTCGGCACAACCCATTTGGGACATACGCGTTGCGGATGGTACGCCCTGGGATGGCCCTTCCTCCCTGTTCCTGCACTATAATCACGAGGAACTGGGTGAGACACCGCTCGGCTATATCTTGGAAAATCGAGATATCCGCAATGTTTTGCTGCGCGAGGCAGCAGCATCAGAAACGGTGCATCTGTTGGCGCCGGCTGTAGTTGAGTGCGCGGAACGGGGTGCTGGTGGCGCTACGGTTATGTTGGCGGACGGTCAGCGGATCGCAGCACGGTTGATTGTAGGCGCTGACGGTCGCAATTCGCCGTTGCGCGAGGCGGCGGGTATTAGGGCGACACGTTTCGATTATCCGCAGACTGCGATCGTCTGTACGGTCACGCACGAGCGCCCGCATGCTGGTGTCGCGGTCGAACTATTCCTGCCTTCAGGTCCGTTCGCAATGCTGCCGATGACCGAACAGCGCAGCAGCGTCGTCTGGACAGAGAAGAAGGACTTGGCGCAGAACATACTCGTGCTCGATGAAGAAGCTTTCCATTACGAATTGAAACGCCGCTTCGGCGATTGGCTTGGAGACATTCGGGTTGAAGGGCCGAGATTTGCCTATCCGCTCGGCCTAATGCATGCGGAAAACTACACAGACCGCCGATTAGCGTTGATCGGGGATGCGGCGCACGTCATCCATCCCATCGCCGGCCAGGGACTCAATATGGGCATGCGGGACGTGGCTGCGCTGGCTGAATCAATCGTCGATGCGTATCGCCTAGGCTTGGATATCGGTGACGATAGGGTGTTGGCACGCTACGAACGCTGGCGGCGTTTTGACAACGTCTTTATGGCGGCCACGACGGATGTTTTGAATCAATTGTTCTCGAACGATTTCGGTCCGCTGCGCCTGGCCCGAGACCTGGGACTCGCTGCGATCGACCGCTTTCCGCCGGCGAAGCGTTTCTTAATGCGCCACGCCATGGGTATAGTTGGAGACCTGCCAAGGCTAGTGAAGGGCGAGCCAATTTAGCGGTTGTCAAAGCGCTTCTTTCACCTTGCGCAATACTTCAATTTTAAGCTTTAGGATGTCGCCCATCCAGATCGCATGATCGGTGTGATCGGCGACCGCATCACCAGTTTCCGGGTGGACAAAAACGGTCAGCCCTCGCCGGTTCAGTGCTAGCCACGGGATCAGTTTCGCGAACACTGGCGGTTCAAAGGCAACCTGATACATCCCATTGGGATGTGGTCCGACTGGTTTGTGATGCCAGCGGCCGAGCTTGGTTTCGAACTTTTCGCTAATTGCCTCGCGGACGAGACGGGCCTCCTCCTGGGTGGCCTCGTCAAAATAGATATGCGCGTGGTAACCGTTAATCACGCTTGTCATCGGTGGCTCACTATTCGTCACGGATCGCGGGACTGGCCGCTCGCTGCCACGGCCGTGAGATAGTCCAGCCACACGGTGTCCCGGTTCTCTCCCAACTCGTGTAGATATTGCCAGCTGTATATGCCTGTATCGTGCATGTCGTCGAACTTGATGCGCACGGCGTAGTTGCCGACTGGCTCAATTTCCATGATTCCAACATGGCGGCGGCCAGCGATTATTTTCTTTTGGTCGGGCGCGTGGCCCTGGACTTCGGCCGAAGGGCTTTCGACCCGCAGCAGTTCCGCCGGCAGGCGAAAACTAGCTCCATCGTCGAAATCGATCTCCAGGATCTTTTCGTCCTTCTTGTACCGAATTTGGGTCGGCCAATGTTGCGTTGAGAAATCGTCCGTAGGCATGCGTTCCTGCCTATGACGCAGGCCCGTCGTCGACGGTCCGGGCTTCGTCGACCAACATGATCGGTATGCCGTCGCGGATCGGGTAGGCCAAGTTAGCTTGTTTGCTGATCAACTCGCTGTTAGCCGCGTCGTACTCCAGAGGCCCTTTCGTGAGCGGGCAGACGAGAATTTCGAGTAGCTTGGGATCGACCCCGGAATTCAGGTCAGTCATGAGAATATCCTTTTAAAACAGCACCTATTGTAGAACGCTATTACTGTTGTCCAGAGCCGCCATCTCAACGATAGTTGTCAAAAGTTCCGCTCGAGCGGCCAAGTCTTCTGCTTCCAGAAGCGCCTGTTTTTCTGGCGGATCGAATGGGCACAGCATTGCGATCGAGGTGACGAGATACTCGTCCTTGGCTTTCTCAATTGCTTCCCAATTCGCTTCCAACCCCTTGGCCGTGAAATAGGTTCGCACGGCGGCGACCAATCGTTCGCGGTTGATGTTGGTGTTTTCTGGTTTAGTCAGGTCGAAGGCAAAAGGCGTCCAATCCACCGCGCAGCGCCGGTAGCCCCGGGTAGTCGGCACCTCTTCAGTGATGCGAAATCGGCATACCCCTCGGAGTGACAAGATAAACCGGTTATCCTCGGTTTCTTCGAAATGGGTGATGCGGCCGGCGCAACCCGTTGTATAGACTGCTGGCTCTCCCTCCGATTCTTCAGCCTGTGCCTCGGAGGGTTGAATCATACCGAACATGCGGTTTCCGCCCATCGCATCGGCCACCATGTTAAGATAACGGGGTTCGAAAATGTTGAGTGGCAGCTGCCCGCGCGGCAGCATGAGTACTCCGGTCAGCGGAAAAATAGGCAGGCTTGCCGGTAGATCTTCAAATTCCGGATCGAATCCGCTCATGAAAACAAAATCGTCGAAAGTCGTCGCCTGCTATCGGCGACAAGTGGGTCGGTGGGGCCAAGTGCATCGAAAATCTCAATCAATTGCTTGCGCGCGGCCTCTTCGTTCCAAGCCCGGTTCTTTTGCACGATGGTCAACAGGTGGTCGATTGCCTCTTCCGTCCGAGTCGACGCGTAGTATGCGAGGGCCAGGTCGAAACGCGCCTGATGATCGGTTTCGTTGGCCGACACCTTGCTTTCCAGTTCAACCGTTTGCCCAACGGATTCGCCGGCCTTGTCGGCAATTTCTAGCGCGGCGATGGCGCTTTTGATTTCAGGGTCTTCTTTCTTCTCTTTGGGTACATCTTCCAGCACCTGACGCGCTGCGTCTCCTTGCCCTGAGGCCATCAGCGCGCGTGCAAGGCCGGCGAGCGCCTTGGTGTTGTCTGGCTCATGGCTCAAGACTTCGCTGTAGATCCCGCCGGCCTGCTGGGTATCACCGGCCGCTTCCGCCTCAGCGGCCTCTTCCAATGCTTGGTCTATGGGCGAGGGGCCGATAGCGCCGCCGGCCGCTTTTACGACGCGTTCAATGAAGCTCTTTATTTGGCTTTCCGGCTGCGCGCCGACGAACCCGTCAACCGGCTGACCGTTCGAGAAGGCGAACACCGCCGGGATTGACTGGATGCGCATCTGCGCAGCGATTTCTTTGTTTTCGTCGATATTTATCTTGACCAGTTGAACGGCGCCGCCGGCGCCTTTGACCGCTTTTTCGATGATCGGACCAAGCTGTTTGCACGGCCCGCACCAAGGTGCCCAGAAATCGACAATAACCGGCGTCTCTCGGCTTGCCTCAATGACGTCTGCCATGAAGGTTGCTGTCGTTGTGTCTTTGACCAAGCCTTCCGGCGCGGCTGTCTCACCGATGATCGGTTCCATTCTTACTCCTCGGATACACTTTCCCAGCGCATGCTTTCCGCCATTAATTTGCGCTACCTTCGCCATAATTTAGAGACTTGCGTAAAGATACACAAAGTCATTTAGGTCGCGCCATCAGACCATACATGGTTGTTATATGGCAGGCTGGCAAGAATGGCTGTTCAGGCGTTTAACGTATTCAGAGCGTTAAAATCGAGAATTACCGGCGCGTGCTGCTGCGAATCCAAAAATTTCAGCAAACCATCCGGGCTGATTGATGTTGTACGATCGTTGCGCAGTGGGTGAGCGTTGACAAGTTTATAATCGAGGATTGCTTGATCCAGTACCATTGTGGCCCGATTTTCACGATCATTTAGCACGCTGAATGGCGTTACGGCACCCGGTATTACACCCAGGACTTCCATCAAAAGGTTGGCGTTGCCGAACGATAAATTGCCCTTGGCCTGTAGTGTTTTTCGTAACGCTTTTAGGTCGATCTGCTGGTCCTCCAAAGCGGTAACGAGCCAGATGTTTTTCTTCTTGTCGCGCAGGAATAGGTTTTTAATGTGCGCGCCAGGCAGTGCACCGCGCAGCTGCTGGCTTTCCTTAACCGAGAAAAGCGGTTCGTGCCGGCACGTTTCGTGGTTAACACCAAGCATATCCAGCTGTTCGAATAACGCTTTTTCTGCCGGCGTCGTGGGATCAGGAGGTTGCGTGGACATAGCCGTTGACATACTAGTCCGACGGAGCGTCCGCAAGCCTGCGGGGTCCTTGCAAAGACCCTAACATTGCGTATGATGCCGCTCCGTCCTTACAGTGTCGGCATCGGATGCGGGCGTAGCTCAGGGGTAGAGCGCAACCTTGCCAAGGTTGAAGTCGTGAGTTCGAATCTCATCGCCCGCTCCAATTTCTCTTAAACCTGTCAAAATTTTAAAGTCGGAATGTAGGATTCGATTGGGCCACACGCGCGTTGCCTTTTCAATTATAATGCCAGATACCTCTCTGCAGAGGCCAACTCAACAAGGGACGGAATTTCATGCCGATCAAGGTTCCGGACAACCTGCCAGCGCAAGCGACGCTGGAAGATGAAGGCATTCTGTTGATCACAGAAGGGGCGGCTGTGCGACAAGATGTGCGGCCGCTTGAAATTGCGCTGCTCAACCTGATGCCGGAGAAGATTAAGACAGAGACGCAAATTTCCCGTCTGTTGGGCGCGACCCCGTTGCAAATTGAACTGACTTTGCTGACTACGTCGAGCTACGCGCCGAAAAACACGTCGGCGGAGCACATGCTCGCTTTCTACCAGCCATGGGAAGATGTGCGGAGTCGCAAATTCGACGGGTTGATCGTAACAGGTGCGCCAATTGAGACCCTACCGTTTCAGGACGTCGTCTATTGGCGCGAGTTGACAAAAATTTTTGACTGGTCTCTGAGCCATGTACAGGAGACCTACAGCATCTGTTGGGGTGCGCAAGCGGCGTTGCACCATTTTCACGGTGTGCCGAAACATGAGTTGCCGAAGAAGGTTTTCGGTGTCTTCCCACATCATGTGCGTGGCGGGCGCGACGCGCTGATGCGCGGCTTCAATGACAAAATTGCCGTACCTGTCAGCCGCCATACGGAGGTGCGGCGCGAAGACCTGCCGGCGCAGTCGGGCCTGGAAATCCTGTTGGATTCAGAAGAATCGGGTTTGTGTCTGATCCGTGACGCAAGCAGGCGCCAGACATATATGTTCAACCACCTGGAGTACGATACTGGTACACTGGCGGACGAGTATTACCGAGACGTGGCGACTGGGGCGGATATCCAGGTCCCGGCCTACTACTTCCCGGAAGACGATCCGCAGAAAGAACCCACCAACAACTGGAGGGCGCACGGGAGCTTAATGTTCTGCAACTGGATTTATGATCTCTACCAGTCGGCCTCCTTCGAGCTGGTCGATATCCCACAGGGGACGCAGTCGCGGTAGCGGATACAATTTGGTTGGGACAGGCTTGTGAGGGAAGTGGAACGCAGCTCAGTTCTCTTTGTTGGCGTTGCTGTAATACCCTGGGGTTGAACGTCGCAAGGGCAACTCGACGGGACGTCGGCAGCGAATTGAAACAGATCAACGATGCAACTAATGCCCTCGGCATTGTCAATCAGAAGGACCCGATCGCGGGATATTTCAAAGGCGTCATCACAGTGGACAAAAATATGTTGATAGGGTTTTAAAGGAAAAAGTTATCGCGCATAGAAGCGCATAGAAGCTCAGCGGAGTTTTGTCTAAGAGGATCGGACGAACATCATTCTGGCCAGTGATCTCGCCTGAGTGGGTTATGTTTTAGTATCGATGCCTATCGAAGGTCCTATCCGGGCTGATATTATAGGCGTTGATTTGGCGACCCGTGTGTAGATTGTTGAATGTGTCGACTCGTTCGAAGGCTTAGCCGTCGTGCAGCTGCTGGGCGGCGGTATTCGGTGTTGGGACGGTGCTTTGTTTGCGTTGGAGGCGGGGGGAATTACGGAGGCCTGCACGATCCGCAAGATCGATAAGAGCGCTGATTCGTGTAAATGGGTCGCCTGACCCTTGCTAAGAAAAGCTGCCGGTCAGCGCGACCTGACGCGGACCTAAATTTGTGGAATCACCAAAACCCGGTACCCAGTGATGGTGCTGTTCAATACTCCGCTTTAGATTTCGCGGCGATATTAATACGCCACGTAGGGTGTTGCGCCGCCGTCGACTGCGATCGCCTGGCCGGTGACTGCGCTTGCTTGCGGCGAGGCGAGGAACAGCACCATCGGCGCTATATCGTCCGGTTCGACGATGCGGCCGATTGGGAAGCCGGCGGTGAAGGAAGCTTCTGCTTCTTCAAGGCTAACACCAAGCTTCTTTGCCCGCGCTTCCAGTCGAGCTGGGTAGCGGTCGGTTTTGGTGAAGGGCGGGTGAACGATGTTTACGGTGATACCGTCGGCCGCGACCTCGTAGCTGAACTGCTTCACAAAATTAGCCAGCGCTGCGTTGCCGAGTCCGCTGGGTAGGCCGTCGACACCCACATTGCGGGCGGAGGATCCGCCGATGCAGATAACCCGGCCGCGGCCGGACGAACGCAGATGCCGAAGCGCCGCTCGGCAGCAGCGCATAGATGCTAGCGTCTTGCCGTTGACCCGTTCCATCACCTGTTCGTCGCTTAGGGTTTCCAGTCGCCCGCCGATATTGGTTGAGGCATTGTTGACCAACACATCGAGCCGACCAAAGGCATCAGTCGCCGCTGCAATGGCGGCCCTGCAGCCTTCGGCTTCGAACAGGTCGGCAACCACGGCGACAGCCTGGACGCCCTTGGCCTCGATCTCTGCCTTGGCGCTGGTGAGTGCCATCTTGTCGCGGCCGCAGATGGCTACGTTTGCGCCTTCACCGGCGAATCCCAGCGCGATGGCCTTGCCGATCCCTCGATTGCCACCTGTGACCAGGACGGCTTTGCTGTTTAATTGAAGGTTGATGGTTCCCACTCCTGTATGGATTTATAAGACGTAATTATAGACAGTCGGATCCCGTGCCGTCGCTCGGTTTCGTGTCGGGGTTGGCGCGACACCTCTATATCGGCTTCAATAGGAGTGAAATATGAGCCAGGAGAGGCCCGGTATGATGACTGATGAACATCCCTCGACCCGTGAAATGGCGCAGGCGGTTGTTGCGGCGATCGGACGGGCGGGAGACAATTTGGAACCGTTGCGCTCGGGTTTGCTTGAGGCCGTAAAACCATTTACCGAGCGGCCTGACCTATTCTCGCTTGGCGCAAAGCGGCCTGGCAACCATATAGAAAACTCGAAATACGTCTATTACGACGGCGAACTGTCGATCACTATTGATCAACTGCCGCAGGGCCTGGTCGTGCCGCCGCACGATCACGGTGTGTGGTAAGCGCTTTGCCTGCTTAAGGGGAGACTGCACCACTTGGTATACGACCGTCTGGACGATGGGTCCGTTGATGGGCACGCGGAACTAAAGACGATTGAAGACAAGATATACTCGCCCGGTGAAATGGCGATGGTCATGCCCCCAGCGGAGATCCATAGTTTTGAGGCGTTGGAGCCGGAAACTTTCATCTGTACCATTGTTGGTGGCAACTACAGCCCGATTCGGCACTATTACAATGCCGAAAAGAGCACATATGTTGTCGCTCAGGCGGGCAAGCAACCAAAGGCGGCCTGAGCAGGCTACCTAGGCCTTTAGCGGTCTATTCCTCCGAAAACGGTGATCTTCTTACTCTCGCTCTGTGTTATGTTTTGGGCTGGTTGAGCGTCAGGATGTCTTTTTAGAAATCGACGCTGGTCGTGCTATTCGTCATATTACCTAGCAGGCGGAATTTCCACCGTAACGCGCCGTAATTGCGCACATTGCATTGGAGTTCGCGATAAAGCCAGCATCGCGAAACGGATCGGGTTGGGGTGGACAGCGAGACTGATGCTTGTCGGTTAGCAATGTGTGTTTGGTCGCTGCTTCCATGGCAAGGTTCCTTCGCTTCGAGTTCACGGCGTTTCGTGTTCTAACGAAGTTTGGCTCACTGCCGATTTAGAGTGTTGGACTAAATCTAGTCGTCACTATCGCAAGCTAGCGTTGCAATTCGGCCAAATTGGGTTGAGAAAAAATCAACTCATTGTTTTATATTTGTAAAACCGCGTAATTTTACGGCTTTTAAGTGGTGTTGCAGGCTCAAATCATACAAAAAACTGGATTTTTTCGTCAATTCTGTTACAATTTGAATATATCAAACTATGCACCGGACCGGGTACGACACATCCTTCTGCCAGGTTCTCATAATTGGAGAGCAGTATGGCAGGTCAAGTCCAGGTTTCGCACATCCTTCTGATGTATCAAGGGTCGGAACGGTCGACTGCGACTAGATCGAAGGAAGAAGCCCTTTCGGAAATCGGCGACATAAAAGAAAAAATAGCCAATGGCGAGGATTTTGCGGCGCTTGCGGCGACGCATTCCGATTGCCCCTCTGGTAGAGATGGGGGGGACCTAGGCTCTTTCTCACCGGGTGCGATGGTGCCAGAGTTTGATGAAGTGGCCTTCCAGCTTGAGGTAGGCGCAGACAGTGACGTGGTATCGACTGCATTTGGCTATCACCTGCTGCGACGTACAGGCTAGAAAGGCACCACTCGAAATACAAAATTAACTGAGGGAGTTGATGGGAGGAACCTGTTGTAACAGCAGGGCATACCCAAAAAAAAGATATGAGCGATATAGCACAGCCGAGTAAAGACGAAGAGCACCTCATCCATACCCAGACTCAGAAGATTCGCAAGTGTCTACTGTGCAGTACTGACTTCGAAAGCGAGTGGGCCGGTGAGCGAGTTTGTAAAAAATGTAAGGCAACGGCTGCATGGCGGCAGGGCTAAGCGCAGGGGCCCTTCACTTCACGTAAAGAGTAACGCCTCGGAGCCATTTGGCTCCGAAGTGCTTATTAGGACCCATCTTTACATATAATTGGTGCTAACGCCCCTCAAAGCTGAAGGTGTTGCCGGGCTCTTCTTCGTAGTCGCGGTCGCGTCGCAGGCGACCGACCATGTCGTAGACATGCGGCGCCGCGGCCAGAATCTGTTCGAAGTCACTTTCTGCTAAGGTTAACCCTGCTTGCGTTACCGCTGCCGCTACCTTGTCGCGAAAGGTCTCGTCTAGCGGCGGCGCCGGCGGAGGCGTTTCTACTAGCGGGTTTGCCGTGGCGGGCACTTCGGGTCGATTGTCTCGCCAAGGCGTTGCCATCTCATAAGCGTGCGCCGCGCGGAATACAGTTGCCTCGTCGAATGGCCGCCCGATGATCTGCATGGACAAGGGCAGACCATTCTCTGTGAAGCCAATACATTGGGCCAGAGCTGGCCCGCCGGTTACGTTGAACGGCGTAGCAATAGAGGGTTTCTGCCAGAAGGATACCGTTTGATGGGTACCCAGCCGTCCGGCTGGCGCGACACCGGCGGTGACCAGAACGTCGTACTTTTCATAGAGGGGTGACATTTCCGCCAGCATGGTGCGACGCTCGCGCTGGGCAGATACGTAATCGGCGCCGCTCATCAGGCAGGCTGACAGCACCCGGCCGCGGAAATCGCTGCCGAAATCCTGCGGTCGGACGCGCAACTGATCGGCGTGGATCGCGAATAGCTCCGATTCCGCAATCGTTACCTTTACGTCGTAATAGTCCTGCATGGGGCGCATGCGGGCGTCCTCGGTTGTGGCGCCAAGGCCGCGCAACACATCCAGAGCCGCGTCCATTGCGTTTCGAACCGCATCACTAGAATTTTGCTCCTCCTCCCAAAAATGACGGATGACGCCGATGCGCAGGCCCCGAATGTCGCCGGTTAAAGCAGCGCGGTAGTCCGGGATCTGAACATTGGCGCTCGCTGGATCCGCGGTGTCGTGCCCTGCCAGTGCTTGGAGCATTATGGCGCAGTCCTCGACCGTCCAGGTCATCGGGCCACAATGGTCGAAGGTATAGGAATTTGCGATCACTCCGGCACGGCTGACTAGTCCGTAAGTTGGCTTGATGCCGACGATACCGCATAGGCAGGATGGATTGCGGATCGAACCGCCCGTGTCCGATCCCATCGCTCCTTTGACCATGCCGGCCGCAACAGCGGCACCAGACCCGCTAGAGGAACCGCCCGTTGCGTGGTCGGGGTTCCAGGGGTTGCGTGCGAGCGGCCAGGGCAGATCGAAGCTAGGGCCACCATGCGCAAATTCGTGGGTAGCTAGTTTGCCGAGCATGATGGCGCCTGCTTCGTACAGCTTCGCCGTAGTCGTTGCGTCGGAATTGGGCACATTGTCAATCAGGATCCGTGAATGGGCCGAAGTCAGGATCCCGGCCGTGTTGTATATGTCTTTCAACCCAAACGGGATGCCATGCATCGGTCCACGGTAGTTCTTGGCCGCAATTTCGGCCTCTGCCTTGCGCGCCTGCTCCAGCGCCACATCGGCGGTCAGTGTGATGAAAGCGTCGAGACTGGCGCCAACGGCTTCGATGCGCCCTAAGCAAGCTTCTACGACGGCGACAGGCGATAATTCGCCCGCTTCGATCAGTGTGGCCGTATCCGTGATGGAAAGGTTCCATACTTCTTCGCTCATGATTGCTCGCTCCTTATGGATTTCGCTAGCTTAACATTAGCGTCACGCGGAGCTCAGCGGGATAGGTACGGCAAAAAAACCGGTATAACTGTCTTTTAACTTAAAATAAGTATACGCAAAGAAAGTCAAAAAAGCCGATGACGACAAACCGCCAAGGCACTTTAAACTGGCGTGCTCAAAGACGACGTCCCTGAGAAGGGCTAAGAGGCCGTATAGACAAAATGCCGGGGTCGCAGAAAATGAACGATCGTCGTGCGATTGCGTCCTGGTGTTTATACGATTTCGCGAATTCGGCCTATCCAACCGTTATTGGCACCTTCATCTTTGGTACCTATTTTACTAAGGCGATCGCGGAAACACCTGAGACCGGATCGGCACAGTTGGGTTGGGCGTTGGGCCTTTCTGGGATGGCCGTTGCCGTGTTGAGCCCGGTCTTTGGCGCTATCGCGGACCAGGCCGGCCGGCGCAAACCGTGGCTTGGCGGTTTCACCGCGCTGTGCGTCATCGCCACCGCGTTTCTTTGGTATGCTACGCCGAATGCTTCCTCAATCCTTTGGGCGTTGACCTTTGTTGCAATCGCCAGTGCGGCTTTCGAATTCACCATGGTTTTCTACAACGCTATGCTGCCGGAAATCGCTCCGGAAGGTCAATTTGGCGCGGTTTCCGGGTGGGGCTGGGGGCTCGGTTATGTAGGAGGACTGGTGGCACTCGCCTTGTGTCTCGTCGGCTTCGTACAGACTGACAAACCTTGGTTTGGCCTTTCGAAAGACAATGCGGAGAATGTCCGCGCCGTTGTTCTGCTAGTTTCCGTGTGGTTTGCGGTCTTTTCCTTGCCTCTCTTCCTGTTCACACCGGACAGGCCATCGACGGGTTTATCCATCACAGTATCGGTCCGGGCCGGCCTGGGCGAGCTCGCTCAGACCATTCGACAGGTCCGCCGGCACAGCAATATTCTCTGGTTCCTGATCGCGCGCATGCTTTACACGGACGGCCTAGGCACCTTGTTCGCATTTGGTGGGATCTACGCTGCCGGTACCTTTGGACTGGCACTCAGCGAAGTCATCTTATTCGGCATTGTATTGAACGTGACTGCCGGCCTCGGTGCCGTGAGCTTTGCTTGGCTCGATGACAGGATCGGCGCAAAACCGGTGATTGCCATCTCGCTTCTGGCGATGATTGGTTTCGGTACGGCCTTGCTGATTGTGGAATCGCTGACCTGGTTCTGGGGGCTAGGGATGGCATTGGGCTTATTCGTTGGACCGGCGCAGTCCGCGTCGAGATCGTTGATGGCGCGGCTGGCGCCGGAAGCGATTCGGACCGAGATGTTCGGCCTCTATGCCTTCTCGGGAAAGGCGACGGGGTTTCTCGGTCCTGTCGCACTAGCATTAGTGACCACCGCCTTTGATAGCCAGCGGGTAGGCATGGGTGTTGTAATTCTGTTCTTTGTCGTTGGACTGCTATTGCTTTTGCGGGTTCGCGAAGTCTGATTAGTCTTATTTTTGCGACGCCGAAGAGCGCTTTCGGTTTGTATCCCTGTCAGGCAAAACAGTAGCCGATGTGTCCGGGCAGACGTTTTTAGGAACTGACCGTCTGGGCCGATCAACACGGTATTGCCAAATTAACGCGTTAGCTCAGGCTACCGGCATAGTCCTTCCAAATCGATGGTTCCAGTTTGAGCGCCGATTCCTGAGGGTAGGCCCGCAGCCAATAGCTGACGACTTCGCCTGCCGTTGGGTTCCAGACGTCCGACAATTCGCTGATCCGGGTGAGAAAATCCTCCAGTAATTTTAGACGATTGCACCATCCTACGGCATAGGGATGCAGGGTCATGTTGAAGTAACGGCCACGCTTGTATTGAGCGTCAAACTCTGCGTTCCAGTTGGCAAATAGTGTGTCGGCGTGTTCGAGCCCCGTGCCCTTCTTGGGGAACATCAGGAAGAACTGGTCGTCGAAATGATAGAAGTAGGGTAGGGTCAATATCGCCCGTTCGCTTTCGAAGTTCGTCACCCAATAATGAGGAATGTCGTCCGACAGACCGTTGCCCATATAGCGGTAGCCGGCGTCTATCAGCAGGTCATGCGTGTTGGGGCTGACTGTGCCGACGGCGAACGGGTCGTTAGGCCGCGGCAGGGAGAACCAGCCCTCCGGCCGCTGCCCATTTAGCTCTTCTAGGATTTCCGTCGTCATCGCTAATCGTGCGGCCTCTTCGTCGCGGCTCAATATGCTGACGTCTTCATGTTTGAATCCTTGTGCTGCGATTTCGTGTCCATCGTCGCGCAGCGTCTTGACCGCGTCGGGCATGATTCGGGCCATCGCCGCTGGCACGGTCACCGTTGCCGTGATGCCGAAGCGTTTGAGTGTTGCGCGAACCTGCGCCAACCCTTCGTTCATGCCGAAGGTGGCAGGCGAATGTCGCAGATCAGCCGCCGTCAGCCCTTGCGGGCCACTCGCGAGGCTGAGGTCGAGCATGACCGTCATGCAGACGCAATTGCCGTCCGGCCAGCGCACCGCGTCGTCGAATAAGGTGATTTCGTCAGAAATCGTGTAGCCGTCTTTCCAAGGCATCGGTTAGCTCTCCTTCGCCGGAAAAGCGTTGAGGCAATAGCGCGCTACGTCCTCGCAGCTAGGAAACCAGACGCCGGGCCTTGTCTTCATGCGCGCGATCAGCCGATCAAGCATCTCGATCCGCATTGCCCGGCCGGACACGAAGGGATGCAGGCAGATATTGAGGTAGCCACCTTGGCGATATTGCTGATCGAACGCGTCCCACCAGAGATCCAACACCCGGTTCGGGTCGGTAATACGCTGCGCCGCGTTCTCGCTGCTCAGCCAGGCGAAGCTGAAGAACATCGCGTCGTCGATTGCATAGTGAAACGGAAGGTTAATCATGCAGTTCTCGCCGTCCGCGTCGCGCTCGTAATAGGGCAAGTGCGCTGCTGAACCGTGCGAGTTGTAAATATAGCCTTCCTCAAGCAGCAGTGAATTAGTATGCCGACTGCGCGTGCCGATCGGCCGCTTGCCGACAGTCTTCTCCAATGCTGTAGTCGATTTTTGGATGTGATCATGCTCGAGTTGCATGTCCTTTGGCACGTGGTGCTCCCACATATGGTCGGCAATCTCGAAGCCGGCTTTGTGTGCTGCGACCAGTGATTGCGGGTAAAGCTCGCAGATCCGGCCGGGGGTGAAGATCGTCGCGGTCACACCGTTGCCGTCGAACAGCTCGATTAGGCGCCAGATGCCGACACGCCCGCCGAATTCGCCTTGCGCGAGCTGCATCGGTGTTTCTTCGAGATAGCGGCGGAACAACATTGTATCAAAATCGCAAGTGAAATTAACTGCGATCTGCGTCCCGTCTGGCCAGCCGAAATTTTCAATGAACTCATGCTGCGCGTCATAGGTTTTTGCCGCGGTTTCGAGTTCGTCAAGCTCGCGGGTCAGTTGCTCAGTATCGGTCATAGGGCCCTCCTGCGCGAAGCTTAGGGATGGGCCGGACAACTCGCAATGCTGCAGCTCTGCCGCTAGTATCGGATCCATGCGACACGAAGGGAAACGATCATGCAATTCGGCGTCAGTGCCCCATTCCGCGGCCCCTTGGCTCAGCCCGAAACCATCCGCCGCATCGCGGAAACGGCGGAGGCATGCGGTTACGACTATCTCACCGTATCGGACCATATAGTTATCCCGAAGACGGTCGAGCCGAACTACCCGTACAGCGATACCGGCCGCTTCACCTGGCTCGATATCGGGGGTGCCGACTGCATGGAGCAGTTCACCCTGATGGCTTGGCTCGCCGCCGCGACCAGCAAAATCCGCATCCTGAGTTCGGTTATTGTCATTCCGCATCGCAACCCGCTGTTTATGGCGAAGTCGCTGGCGACGATGGACGTTCTGTCCGGTGGGCGCATCGCAGTGGGTGTCGGCGCCGGTTGGATGCGCGAGGAGTTCGAGGCCCTCGGCGTACCAGATTTCGATGCACGCGGTCGGGTGACGAACGAATATATCGACGCGATGAAGGCAGCCTGGACCCAAAAGGCGCCGGCCTATGAAGGAGAGTTCGTGACTTTCGCGGAGATCGAGACTGACCCGAGGCCGGTACAGAACCCGCACCCGCCGATTTGGATCGGTGGCGAGAGTTTACCGGCGCTGTGCCGCGTCGTCAGCCATGGCGACGGCTGGTATCCGTTCGGCAGCAACCCAAAATTCCGCATGGACACAGTTGAGGCCTACACGACGCGGCGCGACCGGCTGTTCGGTTTGGCTGAGGCTGCGGGCCGCAACCCCGATACAATCACACTGACCTACAACTGCGCCTTTCATAACGAGGAAGAACAGCAGCGGCCCGACGGCACCCGCCTCAGCTTTACCGGGACGCCGGAGCAACGCGCCGCCGACATCAAGGCGTTCG
Organism: Rhodospirillaceae bacterium; assembly: GCA_002717185.1. The sequence continues at coordinate 31,843 of PBDC01000039.1, read as the reverse complement.
GCGATGCGGGCATCAGCATGATGATCCTGAACCTGACGGCCAATGAGGAAAGCACCATGCTCGACCGGATCGAAGCGTTTTCGAAAGAGGTGATGCCGCTGATAGGTTAAGGCGAAGGGACTACCGCAATCGCCGGGATTTATTACTCCTTCCCGAGCGACCGCGCGAAGGCCCAGAGTTCGGGGTCTTTATGGAGGCGCAGATTGCGGTGGCCCTTACCCGTGGTGTCCTCGACCAGGAAAACATCGCCGGATGTGAAGCGGCGTTTTTCGCCGTCGCTAACCTCAACCTCGGAATCGCCCTTCAGGAACATCACATATTGCCGCTGCGGTGCGGTGTGCCAATCGCCTAGGGGCGGGTCGTCGCCAAGTGGCTCGGTGGTGCGGAACATTAGCCCGTAGGCCTGGATCGCCCGAGTGTAATCGGCATTGCTGCGGAACTCGACCATGGGTTCGTCGACTTCGTCGAAATGGGTCTCGCCCTCTTCATCGGTATAGATGCGGGTGATTTTCATTGGGGTCTCCTAACTTATGCCGTGACCGCGGTTGCGGTGATCTCGACTAGGGCGTCCGGATTGTTTAGCGCTTTCACGGTGACCAGTGTCGATGCGGGGTAATGCTCTTCGTCGAAGAACTCTTTGCGCAGTTCCACAAAAGCAGTGTTGTCGCTGACTTCGGTGATGAAGGCGGTCATGGTGACAACGTCGCCCAGGGTGGCGCCGGCCTCCTCCAACTGCCTGGCCATCTTACGGAACACGCAGCGGACCTGGCCCGCGAAATTATTGGCCAGTGACTCGCCGTGCTCATCCATCGGTGCCAGGATACCGGCCAGCCAAACGATGTGTCCGCCCTCGGTCACCACTGCTGGTGCGTAGGAGCGGGACTTTTGATAGTCAGAGGCGAGTTGCCGGCGTTCGATGGCGCGATTCCTTTCGCTCGTTAGCCGGCGTCCTTCAGCGCATCCGGCGTCTGTTCGAAGACATAGGCTTCTATCGAATTCTGCGCCTCGGTACGCAATTCGTGCCATTTGGCGGGACCGCCGTAATAGGCAAGGCTGCCCGGTTCCGCAGTACCGTCGCCATTGTAGTAAGAAAAACAGTCGCGCAGCGGGCTCGTCAGGATATCGGCCTGCTTGCAATGCTCGGCATATTCGATTTCCGGTTCTTTCTTAGTGTCGACGATACCGACACCACGCTCGCGCATGGTCTTGAGCATCCAGACCACGTAGTCCGTATGCGATTCCAGGCCGCGGATGAAATTGAACTGGCCGCCACCGCCTTGCGGCCCCGACATGATGAACAGGTTCGGGAAGCCATGATTGTGGATGCCAAGAAAGGTTTTTACGCCTTCATTCTGCCACTTATCGCGCAAGGTCTGGCCTCCACGCCCTGTCACCATGTTGAACGACCCGGTACCCATCCACTGAAAGCCCGTCGCATAGATCAGCACATCGAGTTCGTATTGCGTGCCCTCGTGCACAACACCCTTTTCGTTAATCTTTTGGACGCCATGCGGCGCCGTATCGACCAGATGGACATGCGGCTTGTTAAAGGCTGGCAGAAATTCATCATGGAAGGTTGGTCGCTTGCAGCCATATGGGTAATAGGGCTTTAGCGCAGCAGCCGTCTTCGGGTCCTCGACGATCTCGTCAACCCGGGAGCGAATCTGCTCCATAATCCGGAAGTTTGAATTGAGCTGTTTCTGGATCAATTCTTCTGGTGAAATTGGTTTGGTGTGTTTCTTGCGCTTTTTGAAGTCCTTCACCTTGCCGGACAGAAAATCGTCGTTGCCCTGCAGCGCCGTGCGGCCGGATGAAATCGTCGCGAGCCGTTCACGTCGAGCCAGCGCCCAACCCGGTTCCTTTTTCCAATCCTCTATCTCTTCCGGAGTAGTCGCGCGCTGATCGCGCACATCGATCGAGGACGGAGTTCGTTGGAAAACGAAGAGCTCCTTCACCACATTGGCGATTTCCGGAACGACCTGTACCGACGTGGCGCCTGTGCCGATGATGCCGACGCGCTTGCCTTCCAAGTCGACATTGTAGTCCCAGCGCGAGGTGTGGAAGGACTCGCCCTGATAATGCTCCATGCCCTCGATCCGCGCTAAGCGTGGGGTCGTCAGAATGCCGTTGGCGAGGACGACGCAGCGTGCCTTCATTGCATCGCCGCGGTCTGTGTGGACGGTCCAGCGCGCTGCTTCTTCGTCCCAGATCGTTTGCTCGACAGTCGTGTGGAACAGGCAGTGGTCGTAGAAACCGAACTTTGTCGCCATCGCCTGGCTGTATTCGAGAATTTCGAAGCCGGAGGCAAACTTCATTGTTGGGAAGTAGCCCATCTCTTCCAGCAGCGGCAGGTAACTGTAGGATTCAACATCGCAAGCTATACCGGGATAGCGGTTCCAGTACCAAGTGCCGCCGACATCGCCTCCTTTCTCGCAAAAGCGGACATCAGTAAAGCCGGCCTCGCGCAGATTGTACCACAACAGCATCGCGCCGAAGCCGCCGCCAACGACGAGAATATCGCATTCATCGTCGAGCGATTCCCGCTCGACCGGCGCTTCCGAATAAACGTCCTCCAGATAATGGCTGAATTCTCCTTCCATCGCCATGTAGTCCGCGGCACCGCGGCGCGCTTCCTTGAACTCGCGATATGTCGCCTGTTCGGCAGCGTTGAACGAAGCGCCCGGCGGCGGCGGTGGCAGGGTCGTTAGAGTGTCATCGTCGATCTCAGAATAACCTTTGCCGGCGATCTTTTCGGTAGCCTTGGCGGCGCGGGTGTTGAAAATTTTTCGTCCGGTTTTAGGATCGATGCGGATCGCTTCGGTCATTTTGTGCTGCTCTAATTTCGTTTCACTTTGATCTGCCGCCCGAGATTTTCTGGTAACGGCAAGTTCTTATGCGCTTCGTACACGGATTCGACGCGCGCGTGCACCTCGGGCGGAAACGGTGTCACCTTACGGGCCGACAGGTTGACATGCAATGTGATAGCCTCCGCTTCGGCGGCCAGATAGCCCTTTTCGTCGTGATACATTTCCAGCCAGTAGTGCACTCGCTTCTCGTCACATTCGATGACACGCTGATGAAACCGCAACGGATCGCCCTCCATGACTTCCTGGGCATAATGTATATGGAAATCGCCGGTGAAAGTGCCGTGGCCCGTGCGGTCGCGATAAGGTTGGTCTATCCCGATATACCGCATCAACGCGCCGGAGGCTTCGTCGAATGCGAGCACGTAATAGGCCATGTTCATATGGCCATTATGGTCGATCCATTCCGGTCTGACGGTTTCGGTATACTGGTCGAAAGGCACTGGAATATCCACGATATAGGGCATGCGTAACTCTCGTCAGGGGGAAGGGATCGGCGCTGGCGAATGCCAATGCGGCGACAAATTCGGAAATTTGGCCCGTCGGCGCAATTGAAAATGTTAGCGGTGTTTGTCGGGCCTACCAGACCTCGCCGAAGGGACGTAGCTCGACCTGGAAGGACCAGGTGGAACGGTCCTGATGTGCGGTTTTGTACATCTCTTCGGCGATTGCCGATGGTTTCGCGAAGAAATCGTCCGGTTTGTCCGCCGCAATTAGGGGACGGGTCCGTGGGGTGTCGATCGACGCGTCGATGATGAAATAGGCGACGTGGATACCCTTAGGCCCGAACTCACGGGCAATTGACTCTGCAAGAATGCGCTGCGCTGCCTTGGTCGAGGCGAAGAAGCCCCAATTGGCCTTGCCGCGCGTGGCTGAAGTGTTGCCGGTCACTAAGATCGTGCCCTTTCCCATCTCTAGCATCGCCGGAATTGTTTCGCGGGCGAGATGCAGTAACGCCGTTGCGTTAACCCGAAAATTCCGCTCCAGATCGTCCGGGTCCATCTCCAAAATGCTGCCCCGGGTAGACCTCAACGCATTGTGGATCACGATCTGCGGCGCGCCCATCTCCGTCTTGACGCGCCCAACTGTATCAATCAGCGCTCCGATATCGCCGACATCGCAAGGATAGGCGCTGGCGTCAGCAAACTTGTCCGCCAATACGTCCAGATTATCGGCGTTGCGGGCCAACATGGCGACCTGGTAGCCGCCCTCGCTGAACCGTTTAGCGATTTCCGCGCCGGTACCGCGATCGGGCCCGACGCCGGTGACGAGGCAGACTGGTTTGCTCATGTTCTATGCTCCTGCACCTTCGAAAACGTTACGCCGCCCGAACTCTGAAGACTATCTTTGTTAGAGACAACAAGCGATCAATGTCGGGCGCGGCATCGGCCTTCTTTTTGATTGCACCCGTCAATGGCTTTGGCAACCTATCTCGGCAAAGTTGCGTGGAACGTGATGCCGAGAAAAGGTTTCCGAGTTTTAGTCGATTTCGCCGTCGAGGTCGCGGATAACGAAACGGGGGATGCTGAGGCCCAGCCTGTTGCCTTGGCACTCACGTGAATTCGACTGTTCGGTTTGGGCAAATGGCGCGAACAGGCGGGGCTAGAATTCCACTGGAATGCCTGGCGTGAACGGGTTACCCCAGCGGTCCGGACGGCCGACGTAAAGAGTGTCTGTTGGCATGCGCCAATCCGTGCGGTGGCTTCGCTAAAGGTGTGCGGCATCAAGTCGGGATCCGCATCACTTTGCCAAGTCCATCCGGTAACGGCAGCGCCGAGTGCGCGTCTCGCACCTGTTTGATCCATGCGACGTGATCCGGGGCCATCGGTGCGACCCGCCTCACCGACATGTCGACGTGCAGCACCATCTTTTCCATCGTCGCCGCCAGAAACCCCGAGGTCGCGTGATACATCTCGATCCAGCAATGCACACGTTTGGTGTCGCATTCGATAACGCGGCCGGTCATGCGGAGCGGATCACCTTCTTTCACCTCACGCAGATAGGAGATGTGGATGTCCCCAGCGAAAGTACCGTTGCTCGTCGTCTCTCGGTACTCGTATGACAGTTGTAGTAATTCGTCCAACGTCTCCGATGCCTCGTCCATCGCCAGGAGGTAGTAGGCGACGTTCATATGGCCGTTGAAGTCAATCCATTCGGATTTGACGGTGGCAGGGGGCAGCTCAAGCGGGGTGGGGATTTCGATCATGATGGGCGTCGGGGTCCTATGATGTCAAAGCGGCGGACCGTAGCAATACGCCGCACCATGGGAAAGGGGCAGCAGCATTGCGCTGATCCAGTTCGCCTGCCTAATATTCGCCGACATAGGGAACCCAATACGCTCGGATAAGGAGACAAATCGGTGGCCGACGATATCAAGATGCCTGTGGAGGGATCGCATATCATGATGTTCGCCCGTTCGGTGGGCGACGAGAACCCGATCTATCATGACGACGAATATGCTAAGACGACGGAGGTCGGCCACATCATCGCGCCGCCTACTTTCCCGCGCGCGGTCGCGCAGTTCGACCCGGATTACTTCTTGCGCTGGCGTCCGGGTCAGGAATGGTTCGGCTCGGGAAAGAACCCGACCAGTATCAGTGAGAAGCCAAAAAGTAGTGGCGGCCTGCATGCCGAACAGCATTTCGAATATCACCGACAGCTCAAGCCGGGTGACCAGCTGACCGTCACGGTCAAGCCGGGTAAGACCTGGGAAAAAGTGAGCAAGCGCGCCGGTAAGCTGATGTTTACCGAGACAATACAGGAATATCGCGACCAGAATGGCGAGTTGGTGATCACTTCTCGCGGTGTCGGTGTGAAGACCGAACGCCCGGTCGATCAGAGCTGAGGGAGTACGGAAAATGGCATTGAGCGCAACCCAATTGAATGCGGGCGACACCCATGAAGAGGTCGTCGTCGATGACCTGACCCGCACCCAACTTGTTATGTATTCCGGCGCGTCGGGTGACTACAACCCGCTGCATACGGACGACCTGTATTGCAAGGAAGCTGCCGGCTATCCGGGTGTCTTCGCTCACGGCATGCTGTCAATGGGCCTGACCGGCAAGATGCTGACGAACTATGTCGGTGACGGGCGGCTCAAAAAGTACGGCGTTCGTTTCACCAACCAAGTTTGGCCGGGCGATACTCTGACGTCTAAGGCGACGGTTGTCGAAGTGCGCGACGAGGATGGTGATAAGGTCGTCGATCTGGAGCTGGAGACAGTAAACCAGGACGGTAAAACCGTAATTACTGGATCCGCCACCGCGCGGGTTGATCCCTGAGCGGGATCATCACGTGAGTTTAGTCCGCATCGAACGGGCCGGCGCCGTTCGTACGGTAACACTGGCCCGGCCCGAAAAGCGCAATGCGATCAATCCGGAGATGATGGCGGCGTTGCGTGATGCTTTCGAAGCCGAACCGGCAACGGAGGAGCGTGTCACCGTGCTGCGCTCCGAAGGCTCGGTTTTCTGTTCCGGACTTCAGCTTAGCACGAGCGGGGTCGATCCGGCCGAAGCTGTGAACATCGAAGGTATGTTCACAGCGGTGCAGCAGTATCCACTGCCCGTTGTGGCCGTCGTTCAGGGGGCCGCCATTGCGGGCGGCTGTGAACTGGCTCTGCATTGCGATTTTATTGTGGCGGCCGAGAGCGCCAAGTTTGCGATGCCCTTGCCGCAGCTTGGGGTGGCCACGACCTGGTTCCTGACCAAAAAGATCATGGAGACCGCCGGTCCCTTCGTGGCCCGCGAATTCTTGTTGCTGGGCGATCCTATGACGGCTGACCGGCTACACGATTTCGGCGCGGTTGCCCGGGTCGCCGACAAGGACGGGCTGGAAGATGCGGCGGTGGCATTAATTGGCCGACTGGCGGCGAACGCACCGCTCGCCATGCGCTCGATGAAGGCGACCATGAACCGTCAGGCAGCCTTCCTGTTCGATCTCGATCGTGGCGACACCGACGCGATGGTCCAGGCCGTCTATGCCAGCGCCGACGCCGTCGAAGGTGTTGCGGCGAAGGTCGAAAAACGCATTCCGACATTCAAGGGCGAATAGGCCGTGCGCTGACCAGATCGAGCGTCTGCGCCAACGCGCCGGGTTGGTCGAATCCCCGCAAGGTTTTGTAAAGTGTCTCGCTCGCGTCACCCAACACCGGCTGCACCAGCCCGTCGAACTTGGCTTCCAAATCGTCCCAGGAGAGCGGGTTTTCCGGGTTGCCACGGGACCTTTCGACGACCGTGTGCAGAGGCGTGCCATCTGCCAGATCGATTTCCATTTCCGCGCCGTAGCGGCCGATATCCGGGTCGAGCGACAGGGTCACGCGCGGCATCAAATCCTGCACGCGCAGGTCGGCTAGCCGTTCTGCGGAGAAGTCGGCGAGCTGCACCGGATAGCCCAGCAAGGCGATCGCGACGCAGAACGCGATGGAGAATTTTCCCTGCAGCGGTTCGGTCGGCATCGGGTGGGCGACCAGTTTGGAACTGATGGCGGCGACCGTGCAGCGGATCGCCTCGACCTTTCGGCCTTCCACTTGTGGACGCAGCTCGCGCGCGGCGTCGATGTGACCATGGATCAGCTTGCCGCAGGCATAGGGTTTGAAGGAATTGTCGAACAGACTCTCGCCAGCCGTGAGTGGGGCGTCCCCCAGTCCTGGCCCATCCTGCTGCACCAGCGTATCCGCGAACCCGCCCGCTGCATCGAAAATGTGACGCGCTGCGGTAAACCCGTTGGCGGCCATCTCCGCCGCCAGCACCCCCTCCATTGCGCCGTTGCCGGAATGGAACGGTTTGCCCATCGTCCCGAATGATGCCGTCATGCCACCAGCGCTCGTCGCCGCCGTGGCCAAAGCGTTCAAAATTTGGTCCCGGTCGAGGCCAAGCAGGACCGACGCCGCCGCCGCGGCTGCCAGCCGGCCGAAGACCGGCGTCGGGTGGAAGCCCGCCGCCTGCATCCGGTTGCCGATGCCGCCATCGCCCCACACCGCTGCGACTTCGTATCCGGTGATGAACGCGTTCAGCGCGGCCGCCTCGTCCAAGCCATGACGTTCTGCCAGTGCCAGCACTGCCGACCAGGTCGGCGAGCTCAGATGGCTCGGCGCATGACCCCGAGTGTCGTCGAAATCGAGGGCATGACCTATCGTGGCGTTAACCAGCGCAGCCAGCGCTGGTGCGGTCTTCGGGCCGCACAGGATTTGCGACCGTCCTTCTGCGCCCCAAGATATCACCGTCTCGCGGATAGCATGTGATACCGGCTGATCAACGGCACCGACTGCAACGCCCATCCAATCAACTAGGCAGCGTTTCGCCAAATCGATGACGTCGAGACTGTAGGTCCTTGTGTCCGCCGCGGCTATGAAGTCCGCCGCAGCTTCACCGATCGGATTGTTCATTGCTATTCGATCTCGACGATCATTTCGACTTCGCAGGCCATTTGGAACGGCAGAGAAGACATGCCGACCGCGGATCGGGCGCTGCGTCCCTTGTCGCCGAAAACTTCTACCATCAAATTGGAAAAGCCATTAATGACTGCCGGATGTTGCTTGAAGTCCGGCACTGCGTTGACCATCCCGAACACTTTCACGATCTGTTTCACGCGGTCCAAGTCGCCGATTATTTCACGCAAGGTTGTTAGCATGTTGAGACCGACCAGCCGCGCTGCCTCCTGGCCTTCTTCGATGGTTAGGTCGCTGCCGACCTTGCCGACGATGACGCTCTCCGGCAGGCGCGGCCCTTCGCCTGACATGTAGACCAAATTGCCAACCGTCGTCGCTCCGACATAGTTGCCTGCGGGCGCCAGCGGCTTTGGTAGCTCGATCCCTAGATCTTTAAGTCGTGCTTCGGCGCTCATCCCTGCCTCCTTACTGTTGTTTTCTGGAATTTTGCCTTGAGGCAGTGGGCGCGCCAACAGACCTCATCAATGTTAGGAAATTATATAGACGGCTGTCCCGCTGATCTAGATTGGTCCAATGACGAGGAAGAAGATAGGCTGCCCAAAACTATGCGTTTGAGCAGTACGGGTAAGACCAATTTCTTGACGGTACTGGGTGCAGAGTCTGTCTCGCTGACGGGAGTCGTTTTGAGGCTTTACGGCGTCTCTTTTTTCAGTCTGAAAAGGGCATGGGCATAAAATTGATTTAGACCGTAATGCACTTTCGCCTTGTTTTAGTATGGGTTGCCTAAATGCTGCCTACATAGTCGTTTGGCGGGACATTCCCCATATGCTTGACTCCGACCACAACGGAATGAGCGAGGGGAACGATGGAAGAGCTGGCGACAGGATACGGGTTGATCGAGGGGCCGGTCTGGGATGATGCGCGCGGCTTAATCTTCAGCGATGTGGTCAATGGCGGTGTGCGGGCACTTAGTGAAAGCGGCGAGATTAGCTCTATTGTGCCGAAGCGACGCGGCGTCGGTGGCATGGCGCCACACGCAGCCGGCGGGCTGGTGATCGGTGGGCGCGAGATCATTTTTGAAAGCTTTGATGGTGAAACGCATTCGACTTTTTTGACTCCGGACGTGACCGATGTGGCAATCGGGTTCAATGACCTGACTACCGACCAAGCGGGTAGGATCTGGGTCGGGTCGCTCGCCTTCCGGGTGATATTGGGAGAAGAAGTGCGGCCTGGACACCTGCATGTCATCGATTTGGATGGTTCGGCGCGCACTGTGTCGGATGGTATCATTCTGACCAACGGCATGGCTTTCTCACCTGATGGTAAGTCGTTGTATCATTGCGACGCCCGCGCCGATCTAATTCGCGTTTATGACGTGACACCTAATGCGGAGGTGGTCGGCTGGCGCGTCTTTGCCGAAATCACTGGCGCTAGCACGCCGGACGGCATGGCGGTGGCTGAGGACGGATCGGTTTGGGTCGCGATCGCTGATGGCGGTAAGGTTATGGTGTTCGAGCCGGATGGGTCGATCCGAGCCGAGATCCCGACGCCGCTACCGATGGTAACGAGTGTCTGCTTCGGCGGAGCAGATTTGCATGATTTCTACATCGTTACTGGATCGCGCAACGGCCCGCGCGAAAATTGCGGCACGATTTACCGTATGCGGACGGACGTACCGGGCCTACCTATCGCGCCAGCTAAGGTCGCGTTGGGCAGTTGATAGAGAAGCAAAGGGGTAAGCCATGAAATACGGATTTTCACTCATTGTACGGGGCGATTCCGCGTCACCGGCGACCTTCGACGCCATGGCGGATAAGGCTGAAGCGCTCCAATTCGACGCTCTTTGGGCGAGCGATCATCTGGTGTTTCCGCCCTTCATCACGTCGTCCTATCCCGGTCGCGCGGACGGGCAACTGCCAGACGATTGGAAGCAGACCTACTACCAGCCCTTCAGTGTGCTGAATTACCTGGCGGCTCGCACCAGCACTGTTCGGCTCGGCACCAGTGTCTTGATTCTGCCGATGCGCAACCCACTCGAAGTCGCGGCACAGTTTGCTGAGATGGACAATCTGAGCGGCGGGAGGGTGAATTTTGGTGTCGGCGTCGGTTGGTATAGCGAAGAGTTCGCTGCGCTCGGCTATCCTTTCAAAGATCGTGGTAAGCGAACGAATGATGGACTGGCGATCATGAAGAAACTGTGGGTCGAGGCGAAGCCGTCGCATCAAAGCGACAATTTCAGTTTCGAGAATGTCGAGAAGGGGCCAAAGCCAGTGCAGACCCCGCATCTACCGATCTATATCGGAGGTAATTCACCAGCTGCCATGCGCCGCACAGCCCAATTCGCCGATGCCTGGCATCCCTTCAAAATTACACCCGAGATGCTGGCGGAAGCACGTCCCGTTTTAAATTCTGCGCTTGAGGAGGCGGGTCGATTGACGGATGACTTTCCCATCGCCCCGAAAATTGCGTTGACCTTTCAGGATGGGCCGGCGGGGGTCGGACAAGCGCCAAGCGAGGGACGTCCACAGGACATCATTGACACTTTGCGTCGCTTCCGTGATGCCGGCGCGACGGAGTTCTGTTTCGACATCATGACAGAAACCCTGCCGGTCATGCTCGACACCATGGAACGTTTTGCTCAGGAGGTGCGGGACAAGGTGTGACGGGAAGGCTACTTTTCTGAATTTATAGTTTTTAGCGGAGACCGGAATGTCGCAGATGCAGGCCCGCTTGTGCGCTATGCCATTTATTCTCGCGACTGGTGGGGATGCTCTACGTCAAAGGGGCAGGTGCGTGAACGGCTCTATCTTGCGTGTATCGAGTACGGCAGTGTGTGTCTTGTAAAACCAAGATCCATCGCATTTTTCGAAGCTATCCTCGTATCGGCCCGCTACGTAGACAAAACTGTTGCCGTCGGGGTCGGTTCGTATGATGGTGAAGTGGGTCAAGGCCGTCGCGAGGTCGCTGGAAAATTTCACGCAGATCGGCGTTACGAGATGCAACCGCTTGCCGGGATCGCGCACATGCAACTTCGCTTCAGCTAGGATATTCTCGAGTTCTTTCCGGTCCGCGTTCCACCAGGACATATCCGCTCGGATTTCGGGGCCATAAGTCTTGATTTCGTAACGTGCCTCCGGGGCGAAGAGAGCAAGCCAGCCCTCCATATCTTCGTCATCGAGTCGGGCAGCCGTGGTCCGGATTACAGCAAAAATTGCAGCTTCTTCAAGGAGTGCTGTTAGTGCCTCATTGCTCACAGCGACTGCGCCTAGCTGCTATTGAGGGGGGCATGCGGCGCGCGGCCCATGCGACGGCCCCATTCCTGATAATAGGCGCGGACATTTGAATCATCGGTCGGGTTCAGGTTTTCCTCGCGGGCCAAGATGCTATAGCGCACCACGTCGGTCGCCATCGACGCCCATTGCGCCTCAACGGCAATTACATCTTCGCCCAGATTCCGGCCGGCAGGCCCCTAGAACATGTTGTGATGGCGAAGCCGGTCCCGTTCGACGTCTTCCGGCACATGGGCTAGGCCGAGGCCGCGCCACTCGACGAGGGTCTTGCCGGGTGCAATTGGGACCATGCGGTCGAGCCGCACTACATTGGCGCGGATGTTGATCATTAGATCGGGAAAAATGTTGATGACACGCATCTCGTTGTCCCGCATGCCGGGCAATGTTCCAACCGAAGCGTCCTTGTAGCCAGCGGCTTCGTAGGTCACCGTGGCTTCTCCGTCGGACCAGTAGCCGCTATGGCCGTTGTCAAACAGCCGCAGCTTCATGGGGCTGGTCTTAGCTATTACCCAAGGCTGGGTCTTGCGGTTTATGAAATGCAAAAGGCTGTGATAGCGCTCACTATTATTATCCTGCCAAAGCTTCCAGTTCGCGCCGAGTTCCGCTTTGTTGTAGTGGAACACCTTGAGCGGCGCTGTGCTTAGCGGTTCGTGGACCGCATCAATTATGGGTCCGATATAGTCTTCGAGTGGTTCTGTTTCGGGACTGAGGCATACGAACACCAGTCCAGCAATGATGTCACAACGTACCGAGATCAGCCCCAGCTTGCTGCGGTCGAGTTGTACCGCGTCATAGCCGCTGGGCTTGGTAATACCTGTACAGGCGCCGTCGAGTCCGTAGGTCCACAGGTGATAGAAACATTGGAACTCAGACGCGTTGCCAGCCTCCTCGCGTACAACCGGCGCGGCGCGGTGCCGGCACACATTGTAGAAGGCGCGAATGATGCCGTCTGGCGCGCGCACCAATATTAAAGGTTTGCCGGCCACTGATACGGTGCGGAAATCGCCCTGCGCAGCGAGTTCGCTTTCATGGCAGACAAAAAGCCAGACCCGTTGGTAAATTTCCTCTTTCTCCTGCGCGAAAATTGTCTCGTCGGTGAATATCCGATTGTCGAGAAAGTGCGTCTTGGGCAATGCTGGCGGTTCATATCCTGAGATCATGCGTTCGATCCCTTATTCCGTTCCCGTGGGCGGAGCATCATGCTTGCTGCAAACACGGCCTATTCGGCGGCCATATCCGACCGCGTGTCCCAGCGATACACGAACTCCTCGCCCTCCAGGTCGATGGCGGGGAACTCTTTCTTCTCGTTCCAATGATCTTGAGTGTGCCGCCATTCCTGCTTGGTGCCTCGCCGTGGCAGGATTGATACGGCGCGCTTTAGATAGTTTGGATTGAAATCTTCCTCGTCCATCCAGTCTAGCAAGGGCATGTCTTCGTCTTCCGCCCGGAGTGCTGGCTGCACGCTTTTCGCCCCGGTCTCGCGCATGTGGTTGAGTAAACGGCAGACGAATTCGGCGATCAGTTCGCTACGAATGGTCCAGCTGCCGCGGAAATAGCCGAAAACCCAGGCCAGGTTCGGTACACCGGTGAACATCATGCCGCGATAGGTGAGCGTGTCGTGCCAATCGAGGGCCTCTCCATCGATTGTGAAAACAATATCGCCCATAACATTCATGTTGAAACCGGTTGCTGTGACGATGATATCGGCGTCTAGTGTTTTGTTTGATTGCAGCAGGATACCGGTCTCGGTAAAGCGGTCGATATGGTCGGTTACGACCGATGCCTTACCAGCCGCAATCGCCTTGAACATATCCGCGTCGGGGACGAAGGCTATGCGTTGCCGCCAGGGTCTGTAGGGCGGCGTGAAGTGCGTGTCCACATCGTAGTCGGGTCCGAGAAGGTTGCGGATGTTGCCGATTAGCTCATCCGCTACGCCTTGCGGTTCCGATAGGCAGCGCTGAGTAAAGGCGGACTGATCAGTCATGATTTGCCGCCGGGTGATTTCGTGCACCCAGTTTTCATCAACGCGCAGATTGCGCAATTGCTCTGCGATATCGATCGCATTACGTCCGGTACGGAAGAAGGTTGGTGTGCGCTGTAGCATGGTGACATGCGAAGCCGTCTGCGCCATCGCTGGTACGACTGTCGCTGCGGTTGCCCCAGATCCGATGACGACAACCTTCTTTCCGTCGTAATTGATATCGTTTGGCCAATTTTCCGGGTGTGCGATTTGGCCTTTGAAATCGGCCATGCCGTCCCAGTTTGGCGTGTAGCCTTCGTTGTGGCGGTAATATCCCTGGCACATCCAAAGGAAATTGGCCGAGATTTTGATTGTCTCTTCCGTGTCGGCGCGGACCGCGTCGACGGTCCACTGGCCGTCCACTTCGGACCAGTCAGCCTTAAGAATTTTGTGGCGATAGCGGATGTATTGCGCCAGATCATTCTCCTCGATCACCTCGCCCATATAGGAAAGGATCTCTTTCGCTGTCGCGATTGGCGGGCCGATCCACGGCTTAAAGCCGTAACCAAAGGTGTGCAGATCGCTGTCGGAACGAATGCCGGGCGACCGGTGCGTCCACCAAGTGCCGCCGAAGCTTTCCTCGCTCTCTAGGATGACGAAATTGGAATCTGGACATTCCTTACGAAGGTGATAAGCACCCGCGATCCCGGAAATCCCAGCGCCAACAATCAGGACGTCGAAGTGCTCGATTGATGCCTCGTGTTTGTCCTTCACCGCTGAATTCGTCCTCGTTTGTTGCTGTGTCTGCATTGCTCGTTCCTTCGATTGGACGCGCCTTCTCGCCGCAAACAGGCTCCCAGGCTCAATCTAATAAATCACGAACGCATTATTACGACATCATCCTTAAATTGCACCAGCTTGCTACGGAATATCGAAGTCTTTGGCGTTATGCTTGATTGTGCCGTTGTACAATACTTCCCAAGGTCTGGCGTAACAGGGATCAGGCGTTTCAGCACCAGTTGCGATATCTAATACCAGGTGCAAACGGGTTTCGAGGGCTATCAGGTACTGGGTATTCAGCTGTTGGATAAGCGGTCGCTGTGCAATTTGGCGGCTTCGCAAATCGCTTCTGTGGTTAGCTAACTTGCCGCAATTCAGGCAGAATTTCTTTTTCCATTAATGTTTTAGCGGTACGACCTTCCTGTGTTTGCACCAAACGGAACATGACACCAAAAAACAGCTTGTCGAGGCCGATGGCAATGAGGCTGCGGAGTTTCTCGATACACTTTTCCGGTGTGCCGATGACCCCAAAATGATCAATAAAGTCCGTTGGGAGCCCCGACGCCTGTCGCGAGTCGTCCTGCGTATGTTTGTTCATGTCGTAGGTGTCGTAAAGGCCTTGCAACGCCTGCGCTGCCACCGGTGACATCGGGCCGTTCGGTTTGCCGTGCATGACAGAGAAGCGTGCGAAGGTCGCGAGTCCGCCGCGTGCCAGATCGCGCGTTTGGTCTAGATCTTTGCCCGGCACGCAATTGATATAGGCGCCGAAGGCGATGCCCTCCGGATCAAGGCCGGCATCGCGGCGCGCCTGCTTTGCTAAATCAATTCCCCAGGCGATGCGATCTGCATCAGCTCCGAGTGTAAACATGATGCGGTCCGCTTGTCGTGCGGCGACTTTGATGGCCAGCGGCCCGCTGGCCGCAACTTCGACAGGCACTTTCTTTCCACGTCCGTTGTGCCAGGTGATCCGGCTTTCTTCTGGTTCGTCGGCGAGGCCGAGATGGCTAACCGCAGGCGCCACATCGTCTGACATTTCAATCTCGTTAAAGGGAACAGCTCCTCCTTGGAGATAGGTTTGCAGATGCCGCAGATAGACTTCGAACTGTTTCATGCGTGCCGGCGCCCGACCGATATGGGCGAGCGCAGAATCACCGCGGCCAAGACCAACTAAGGCACGACCGTTCGAAATCCGGTCGACGCTAAGAATGGCGCTCGCCGTGGAGGCTGCGATGCGAGTGACAGAGTTCGACACTCCGGTGCCAAGTCCGATCCGGTCCGTCACTGTTGCCGCCATGGCTAGGGCTACAAATGGATCGCCGGACAGGTTTTGCGAATCGACGACGCAGAGCCCGTCCCAGCCGTTTTCTTCTAAATCCACGGCGGTCTTCATGACACCACGAGGGGATGCGAGGGCGTGGGTCCAGATTTCGACCATCGCTAAAACTGATTTACCACGCCACCATTTACCTGCAGCATCTGTCCGTTGATGAAGCCACCCTCATCGGTCATCAATAAGTCGACCACTGCGGCGATGTCATCAGGTGTTCCCAGTCGGCCGGACGGGTTCGCCTGGCGCAGCGCTTCGAAGTCCGGCGTCGATGTGTCGACGCTGACGTCGGGAAACGTACCGGGTGAGATGATGTTCGTGGTAACACCCTTCGGGCCATAGTCTCGCGATAAGGTCTTGGTCAGGCCCCACATGGCGTGTTTGGAGACGGTGACCGCTGGACGGCTGTGCCCGCCCATTTGCGCATTCATGCCTGTGAAATTGACGATGCGGCCCCAACCCTTTTCGATCATGCCTGGCATAAAAGCGCGGCAGAGATGGAAGGCGGCGGTGAGGTTGACGTCCATAACTCGGTTCCAATCATCTTCGGATACCTCGAGGAAGTCGCCGCCGGGACGGATGGCTGCGTTGTTTATCAATATGTCGACAGTCCCGAATTTGTCGAGCGCGGATGCGGCCATCGCTAAGACCGCTTTGCGGTCGCCGATATCGCATATTTCAATGGCGGCTTTGGCTCCAACCGAGCGAACCTTTTCGGCGACGTCCTCGCAGGCCTCCCTGTCTTGGCTACCATTTAAGACGACGTTACACCCGGATGCGGCTAAGTGAAGGGCGATGCCTCGGCCAATATTGCGGCCAGAACCCGTTACTAGCGCTGTCTTTCCCTTCAGGCTCATGTGTCCTCCGCGAGGATTTCGGCAATCCGATTATCGGAGACACGCACATCCACACCGGCCCGCTCTGTCTGCAAGGTCATGGCAACTCGGGAATCACGGCCCTCCCAGCCGCGGTTTAGCGCTTCGGTCATTTCCATTAAGGTGAGGTGCGCTAGTCGCATTGGCACGTCGAACTCGCGGCCAACTTCGCAGGCCAGCGCCACGTCTTTGCGAGCCAGCTTGAGTGCAAAGTCGGGTGGGTCAAAGCGGCCCGGCAGGAACTGACGGCTTAACGTATCGAAAACCCGCCGTCGGCCCAGAGCACCCTTGCGCAACGCCTGCCACAGTCCTTCCGGATTTACGCCGGCCTTCACACCCATCGTGAAGGTTTCGGCCAGTGCTGTCTGCAGTATGTAACCGCTACAATTGTGGACCAGTTTTGCAACCGCGCCAGCACCGATTGGACCGACGTAATAGGGAGCGTCGCCCATGCTGTTCAGCACGGGTAAATATTCATTATAAGTCTCCTCATCACCGCCTATCCAGATCGCCATCCGGCCGTCTCGGGCGCCATCTGGGCCGCCGCTGACCGGCGCATCGAGCACCTGCACGTCCTTTTTGGCCAATGCGGAATGGATGTCGCGGATCACTGTTGGTGAGTTGGTGCTAAGATCGAAATACGCGCTGCCCGGCTTGAAACCATCAATAAGTCCGTTTTTTCCCAAAACAACCGCCTCAACTTCGGGTGGTCCTGGCAGCGAAGTAAAGACGACTTCGCTCGCTTCAGCGACTGCCTTGGGCGTGTCGGCCCAAACCGCACCGAGCTTCAGATGCTCGGACGCTGCGTCCTTGTTGATGTCATGTACGGTGAGCGAATGCCCGCCCTTAATCGCGTTCAGCGCGATGCTGGCCCCCATGGTGCCGAGGCCGATGAATCCCACATTCATGATTGTCTCCACTATCGGGAATGGTCGTTTTGCCTTGCAGGCAGCCTAGCAGACGCGCCGTGGCCGATACAAAGCGTGTCCTGTGAGAGATTATTTGCCTGACACCCGCACCTCTGATGCCGACCCGAACGGATGCACCCCTTACGTCAAGTTGTTCGCAAAGGCTAAGTCGGCGAAGTTCAGTGCATTGTTCTCAATTACCAACAGGAAATCGAAATTTTCAATCGAAGCTGCGGATCCACGCATTTTGGCCCAGGGCAGCCGCCAAGAAACTTACCCGTTTTGATTTCAAGAGAGAAAAGCACCCAGTGTTCCTTGAACATGCCAACTGGCTTGAGGTGTCTAAAAGCGCCTTTGACGATTTTCGGATATTTGAGTTTGGCCGCGGGCGGATTGTTATAGTCTTCGCTGTTCCAGCCGGTAAGCTTGGCCTTGTCGTTAAAAAGGCAAGTTCCATTTTGCTTTAAATTGGCGCGAAAAAAATTTCACAAAATTTTGTGCTGAACCGATGGATGCTAGGTTAAAGAGCTTTTTTTGTTAGCCTTAAATGCTGTTGGAATTGAGCGACGTTAGCGGGCCGCAACCAGTTCAGATGCCCGTGGAGGCCACGCTTCGCTGCCAGAAAATGATAATATGGTCGCAATCTCTTGATGCTTCCCCTTTAACCCTAAAACCTACGTCCAAGCTAAATGATAGAAACTAATTAGAGATAGATTGAAGTCATATGCTGCACATCTCAGCGATCATATCTCTGTCGGAAGAAGAACTCGTCGAGCGCTTTATTCGTGCACCGGGACCGGGTGGGCAAAATGTAAATAAGGTCGAGACCGCAGTGCAATTGCGCTTCGACGCTGCAAATTCGTCGGCCCTTCCTAAACCAGTCTATTTGAGGCTCAAATTGTTGGCAGGACGGCGTATAACGCGCGAGGGTGTGTTGATAATCACGGCCAATCGCTTTCGAAGCCAGGAACGCAATCGCAAGGATGCGCGCGAACGGCTGAAAAATTTGATTCGTCAGGCTTCAATTTCACCGAAGAGCCGTCGTAAAACAAGGCCGGGTAAGGCGGCGAAACAGCGCCGTCTCGATGCTAAAAAACGGCGTGGTGGGGTCAAAAAGATGCGGGGCAAGCGTGGGATCGCGGACGAATAGTGGCCTGCTACGTATACATTCTCGGCAGTACTGATGGGCAGCGCACCTATGTAGGCTGGACAACGGATCTGGACAAAAGGTTGGCAGCGCACAATGCGGGCAAGGGTGCACGGTCCACCCGCGGCCGCGATTGGCGCTTGCTCTACGCCGAACGGTTCAAGAACCGAGGTGAGGCAATGAGCCGCGAGTGGCGTCTCAAGCGCGATCGACGGTTCCGCAAACAAGTGTCCGGTCAGAACTTCTGATAACCACCGTCGATCAGGAGCGTATCACCTGTGTGGTAGGCGCTGGCATTGGACATGAGATAGATCGCAAGACCGCCGAAGTCCGATCCCTCCCCCCAGCGCCGCATTGGGATGCGAGGCATTACGTTGTTGGCGAATTTTTCCCAGTTGAAGGCGCTTTCTGTCATCGCGGTCTCGATCCAGCCGGGCAAAATCGCGTTTGCTGTGATGCCGTAGCGAGCCATCTCCACCGACAGCGCGTATGTCATCGAGACTACCGCCCCTTTAGTCGCGGCGTAATGCTGATTGCGAGCAGCGCCCGAAAGGGCGGCGAGGCTGGCGGTGACGACCAGACGGCCGCCGTCGCCGCGTTCGATCATGTGGCGGGAGGCGGCCCGATAGGTGTAAAAGACGCCATCCAAATTGACGCCCATGATACGGTCCCAGGACTCCTTGGTCATTTCGACAAAGGGCGTTAGCGCGCCGCGGCCGCTGACCCCGGCATTCGCAAAACAGCCATCGACCCGGCCAAAGCGCTCCAGGGTCTCCTCGAAGCATCGTTCGACTTCATCTTCCTGAGAGACATCGCAGACGATTGCCGCAGCCTCGACGCCATGCGCCTTGATCTGCGCCAGCGCGGCCGCGTTTTTTTCGGGGTTAGTGCCCCATATGCAAACAGCGCCACCGGCTTGGGCGATAGCATCTGCCATTCCGAGCCCGATACCGCCATTGCCGCCGGTGATCAGTGCGACCTTCCCGGTCAGGTCAAAGGGTTGGTAAGGCATGACAGTCTCCTTTTACATTCAAAAAAATATCTCAACCAAGTGGCAAGGTAGGCGATGACTTTGTAGTTGGCTATGCGACAATTGGTTGGGCTGGTGCTTGGCTCCGTGTAGTATCACCGCGCTTTTCGAGGGAAGCTTCATAGAATGAGCGACAACGAACCACGGGTCTTTCTCGTCGGGGCGGGGCCGGGCGATCCGGACTTGCTGACGGTGCGGGCCTGGCGCCTTCTCCAGGAGGCGGAAATTGTCGTATACGACCGATTGGTCTCTGATGCCGTCCTCTCCTTGGTGCCGGCGGCGGCGGAGCGGATTTTTGCCGGTAAGGCGTCCCGCAAACACGTCATGCCACAGGAAACCATTAATGAGGTTCTGGTAACCCAAGCGCGCAGTGGCCGTCGCGTGGTTCGGCTCAAAGGGGGAGACCCTTTCATCTTCGGGCGCGGCAGTGAGGAGGCGCTCCATTTGGCGCGGCATAGGATCCCATTCGAGATTGTGCCGGGGATAACCGCGTCGATGGGATGTGCCGCCTATGCTGGCATTCCACTCACCCATCGCGGGCTCTCTAAGGGCGTGCACTTTGTTACCGGTCATATGGCGGATAACGGTGAACTGGATTTGGATTGGGATCATCTTGCTGACCCGGACACGACCCTGGTTATCTACATGGGTCTTATGAAGATCGATAGGATTTGCAATAGTTTAGTTGAGGCAGGCTTGCCGAAAACCACGCCGGCTGCCGCCATACAAAATGGGACGTTGCCCTCGCAGAGGGTGATTACTGCGACATTGGCGGACCTACCAGGAGCAATCGAGAAAGGCGGCCTGTCGGCACCAACACTATTTGTAATCGGGGCCGTTGCTGCTTTCGCCGATACTCTATGCTGGCGGGATGCTTATGACGGTGAGACGAAAAAGGCGGATCAGTTATGACCCTTGCGCGACCGAATGCCCCCTTCGCGACGTTGCGTTCTTGGTTAGACCGGCTGGAGGAAACCGGCCGTTTAGCGCGGACCAAACCGGACATTCCGCTAGAGTTCACCCTCGCTGCGATCGCCAAACGCCTTGACGGCGAAAAGGCGACCTTATTTCCAACGCCAGGCGGGCATGCTCTGTCAGTCATTTCCGGTCTGGTCGCCGCCCGACCCTGGATTGCAGAGGCAATGGGTGTGGATGAAACCGACATGCTGGATCGCTATCGCGACGCTGTATTGCACCCCGTCCCATGGTCGGAAGTCCCATCGGATACCGCACCTGTGCAGCAGATTGTCGTTGACGGCGACCTCGATATTACAGAAGAACTGCCAATCCCGGTTCATAACGAACACGATGCCGGTGCCTACATTACGGCGGGTCTAGTAATCGCAGCAAATCCCAGGACTGGTATTCAGAACGTCTCGATCAACCGGATTCAAATCAGTGGACCGGATCGGCTTGGTATTCTCATCCTGCCGCGCGACTTGCACCGTTTTTACGATGCCGCAGAAGAAGCGGGCGAACCATTGTCGGTGGCGATCGCCATTGGTGTGGATCCGCTGACCTTGCTTGCTTCGCAGGCAATCCTGCCAATTGATCGAGATGAACTTGAAGTCGCTGGTGCTCTCCATGGTATGCCATTACCGGTCGTAAAATGCAAAACCAACGATGTGCGGGTCCCAGCGGAGGCGGAGATCGTCATCGAGGGTCGCCTGTTGCCGGAAGTGCGCGAGGAAGAGGGACCGTTCGGCGAGTTCCCCCAATATTACGGACCGGCCGGGAAGCGGCAGGTCATCGAGATTGATGCGATAACGCGGCGTGAAGACGCCTTGTTCCATACTATCGTGCCGGCCGCGATGGAGCATTTGCTGCTAGGTGGCATACCCCGTGAGGCTTCGCTGATTGCCCATCTGCAGAGGACTTTCCCGAGCGTCAAAGACGTCCACCTATCGCGCGGCGGCGTTTGTCGCTACCACCTTGTTGTCAAGATTGCCAAACGCTGGGATGGGGAGCCTAAGAATATTATGATGGGCGCGTTCGCCGGGCATGCCGACATCAAGCAGGTCATAGTTGTCGACGAGGATGTCGATATCCTGGATCCGGTGTCGGTTGAATGGGCTGTGGCAACACGCTTCCAGGCGGCCGATGACCTGATGGTGGTCGCGGGCGCGCAGGGCTCGCGGCTTGATCCCTCTGCGACGGATGGGCGGGTTGACAAAATGGGGTTGGACGCGACAAAGCCGCTCGATGCCGATCCATTCACCTTCACGGTTGTGCATGTTCCTGGCGAAGATGACGAGGCACTAGATAATTGGATCGAGGGTTAAAACGGTGCGTTGCTGCTATTTTATGACCGCTACAATTGTGAAACAGCAGAAGAGCCTCTAGCATCGATTTTTGCCAGTTTGGGACACCCGGCTGAATTAGGAGGTAAACGAATGGCGTCGAAAATCGGCGTGAGCCCACTTACGATTCATATCGGCGCAGAGATTAACGGTGTCGATTTGTCCCAGCCGTTGGCGCCGGAAATCGTCAAAGAAATCCGCGCTGCGCTGCTGAAATGGAAGGTAATCTTTTTTCACGACCAGGATATTGATCACGACAGTCATCTCGCCTTCGCGAGGCAGCTTGGTAAGCCCACGGTCGGCCACGCGGTATTCGGTCATATCGATGGCTATCCGGAGATTTATTCAGTTGCTAAAAAACGTGCGGCGAACCGGTTTGGGGCACCGACTATGGTAGCGCCATGGACGGGTTGGCACGCCGATATCACTTCGGCGATCACCCCGCCAGCGATTTCAATTCTGCGCGGCGTAACCCTGCCTCCTTACGGTGGTGATACGCAATGGACCAATTTGGTTGCAGCTTATCAGGGTCTGTCGGATACCTTGCGTGCATTTGTGGATACGTTGAGGGGTCTACACTATACCGCTTCGCCTGATCTGGAGCCGGGTACTAAGGCGTATGAGGACTACCGTCAGCGCCGCAAGCTGATAAGCGAGCATCCACTGGTTCGGATCCATCCGGAAACTGGCGAACGCGTGCTTTATGTCAGCCCGACGTACCTGAAGTCGGTTACCGGCATGGCACCGCGGGAGAGCCAATATTTTCTGGAGCTGCTGTGGGAGCATGCTGTCCGCCAGGAGTTCACGGTTAGGTTCCGTTGGCAGAATGGAGATGTCGCGATCTGGGACAACCGCGCGGTCTGCCATCACGCCCCGACCGACATTTTCGAAGCCGAGGGTGACCGCCAGCTTTATCGCATCACACTGGTGGGTGACGTGCCGGTTGGGGTCAACGGACAACCGTCAAAGGCGATCGAAGGTGATCCGATTACAGCCTGGGCGGCAGAATAGGCCGTCTTGGTTGAAACCAGCGCATACAGAGCGTCGGCGGCATTAGAGATCGCGCCGCTAACCGGCCATATTGGGGCAGAGATCTATGGCGTTGGTCTGGCACAGCCGCTAGGCAGCGAAACCGTAAGGGCTATCCGTGATGCGTTGTTGCGCTGGAAAGTCGTTTTCTTGCGTGACCAGCCACTCAATCATGACCAGCATCTGGCCTTCGCACGCAGATTAGGTGAGCCGACCATTGGACATTTCGCCTTCGGGCATGTCGAAGGCTATCCGGAAATCTATTCCGTCAGTATGCGGCGCACGGCGAACAGAGTTGGCACCGGCGAGAGAGCCGGTCGTATTTGGACTGGCTGGCATGCGGATGTCACGACGGCGATTAATCCGCCAGCGATATCACTGCTGCGCGCAGTGTCAGTTCCTCCCTATGGCGGTGACACCCGTTGGACCAATTTAGTGGCCGCATATAACGGGCTGTCGGATGTGATGCGCGACTTCGTCGATACGTTGCGCGGCATTCACCGGTTTACACCACCAAAAGTGGATGCGGTGTCAGTGGATCCGGACTTGGTCCGGCAAATCACTGAACAAATCAGCGAACACCCGTTAGTCCGTGTGCATCCAGAAACGAACGAACGAGCCCTCTATGTCTGTCCGCAATTCCTAAAATCTATTGTGGGGCTCGCACCGCGAGAAAGTGAACAATTACTGAAATTTCTTTGGGAGCATTCGGTTCGCGAGGATTACACGGTACGTTTCCGTTGGCGGCCAGGTGACCTTGCGATTTGGGATAATCGCGCGACATGTCATCTGGCGCCAAACGATGTGCTTCGGGCTGGTTTCGATCGGCAGCTCTATCGCATTACACTGTTGGGCGATATACCGGTAGGCGTCGATGATATTCAGTCGACGTCTTTGGGTGGCGCGCCGTTGGCAGCGTGGGCTGCCCCTTAGGAGGAGGATCAAAGAGATGAGTAACATTGCAGCATTCGAACTGGCCGAGGCTCCGAAAGAGATAGAGATCAATCCGGTCACGATCCATATCGGCGCGGAAATCGGCGGCGTCGATTTGACCAAACCTCTCTCCACTCAGGCGGTAAAAGAGATCCGAGCGGCGCTGCTGAAATGGAAAGTCATCTTTTTTCACAATCAGCCTCTCGACCACGAGCAGCATCTCGCGTTTGCTCGACAGTTCGGCGAACTGACCATTGGGCATGCGGTGTTTGGAAATGTTGACCGCTATCCAGAGATCTACTCCATCGCCAAGCATCGCAAGGCGAACCGATATAAGACGGGTGCGAAGATGGAGAAGCCTTGGACCGGCTGGCATGCTGATATAACTGCGGCGATAAATCCGCCGGCGGCGTCGATCTTGCGGGGAGTTAACATCCCTCCCTATGGCGGCGATACGCAGTTCACCAACTTGGTGGCGGCCTATAACGGCCTGTCGGAAACGCTCCGGGGCTTCGTTGACACGCTGCGGGGCGTACACAAGTTCGCGCCGCCCCAAAGTGCAGAGTCCTCAGAAGAGTACAATGAGATGCTGCGGACGCGTGGTCAGGAGAGCGAACATCCGCTCGTCCGTGTTCATCCGGAGACCGGGGAGCGGGCACTCTATGTAAGTCCTTCCTTCTTGAAACACGTTGTTGGCTTGAACCCACGCGAGAGCGAACAATTGCTAGAGCTTCTTTGGGAGCATGCGGTGCGTCAGGAATACACAGTGCGCTTTCGCTGGAAGGCCGGTGATATTGCTTTCTGGGACAACCGCGCGACCTGTCATCTGGCGCCTTCGGATATCTTCCAGATCGATGCCGACAGACAGCTCTACCGCGTAACCCTGGTCGGCGATGTGCCGGTCGGTGTCAATGGACTGGAATCCAATCCATTGCTTGGCCAGCCAATCCTTGCCTACGCTGCCGAGTGAAGTCTTCTTAGACACGATCTGACCGAACCCGAAGGGGACGACTTTATGGATATGTTGTTTAACCGCGAAGATCTGGCGTTCCGCCAGGAAGTGCGCGCTTTCTTCAAGGAAAACCTGCCAGAGACGGTGCGTGAGGTCGTGCGGCGCACACCGTCGTATGTCTCAAAGTCCGATATGGTCGCTTGGCACAAAGCGCTTTACAAGCGCGGCTGGATCGCGCCGGCCTGGCCAGTGGAATACGGGGGCACGGGTTGGTCGGTCACTAAGCGCCATATCTTCGAAGAGGAATACAGTGCCAATGACGCGCCGCGGATTAGCGGTTTCGGTATCACCATGGTCGGGCCAGTGATTTATACCTTCGGTACTTCGGCGCAGAAGGATCGTTACCTGACAAATATTCTCTCCGGTGACGAGCTCTGGTGTCAGGGTTATTCAGAGCCTGGCTCGGGGTCGGATTTGGCATCGTTGCAGACCCGCGCTGTGCTCGACGGCGATGAATATGTCGTCAACGGGCAAAAGATCTGGACCTCGCAAGCGCACAAGGCGGACATGATTTTTTGCCTCACCCGGACCGATCCGGACGTAAAGAAGCAAGAGGGCATCACCTTTTTGTTGATCGATATGCGGTCCAAGGGTCTGACAGTAAAGCCGATTATTTCCATGGATGGCGGTCACTACTTGAATGAAGTGTTTTTTGACGATGTGCGGGTGCCGGTAGAGAACCGCATTGGGGACGAGAACAAGGGCTGGACTTACGCCAAGTTCCTGCTCGGACACGAACGGACTGGGATTGCCGGCGTGGGCAAGTCAAAGCAAAAGGTGAAAAAGCTGAAACAGATTGCGGAGATCGAGCGGGCCGAAGGTGGATCACTACTAGACGATCACGCGTTCAAGTCGCGCATTTCCAAGGTTGAGGTCTCGCTTTCAGCACTTGAAATTACCAATCTGCGGATGATGTCGGCGCTGGCTGGCGGCGGGAACCCCGGATCGGAATCTTCGACACTAAAAATTAGCGGTACGGTGATCGAGCAGGAATTGAACGAGTTGCTCGTCGAAGCGATGGGATTTTACGCACTGCCTTATGATGCCAGCATGGTGCGACCGTATGCGAACGAGCCACCTGTTGGACCTGAGCATAGTGTGGGGCTTATGAGCGAAAGGCTGCTGCGTCGTGCTGCGTCGATCTATGGTGGCTCTAACGAAATCCAACGGAACGTCATCGCTAAGGCAGTCTTGGGCCTTTAATAAATCGCAAAACGGTCGAAGACGGTTACGGTTTGATCGATAAGTCTGGGTTTTGCCTAACGCCACAGGATATGAAACATATGGAAAACGAAGAATTCCAACCGCGCCGCAGCTTTATTTTTATGCCCGGCGTCAGCCCGGAAATGTTTCCCAAAGCATTGGCGACTGGAGCCGATATTGTCTGTATCGACCTTGAAGATGCGATCGCTCCGAAGCACAAGCAGGATGCGCGCGAAAGGACGATGAAACTGTTCGAGTTGTCGCAAGCAAAGGATGGTGTCGAACGTATCATTCGGATCAATTGCCTGCGCACGATCGACGGCATGGCAGATGTGCAAGCAGCCGTCGTTAGCCCGGTGCCGCCGCCGGCGTTGATGCTGCCCAAGGTCGTCTCACCGGATGAAGTGAAGGCCCTCGACGAATTGCTCACAGAACACGACATGCCAACCCGTTTGCATGTCATCATTGAGACCAACGCAGGATTGGAAGCGGCGTACGACATTGCCCAGTCGAGCCGCCGGATAGATGCTATGTTCTTCGGTGGCGTAGATATGGCAGCGGAACTGCGCGCGGCAAACAAGTGGGAGACTTTGCTATACGCGCGCTCGCGCGTCGTGCATGCTGCTGCTGGCGCGGGTCTTGATGTGATCGACGTTCCTTATCTTGATCTCAATGATATGGATGGGATGGCACGCGAGGCGCAACTTGCGGAAGAACTCGGGTTCACTGGTAAAGGGTCCATCCATCCCAAGCAAATCGCGCCGTTGAATGCGATTTTCAGCCCATCAGAGGAGGCTGTTGCCCATGCCCGTCGGGTTATCGCCGCCTTTGAGGAGGGGGACAGTGGCCTGGTCGTGCTCGATAACAAACTGATCGAAAAGCCAGTTCTGCGAACTATGTACCGCACAGTACGCGTGGCAGAGAAGATTGCCGCCGGCTGAGCCGCGTCTATTCCTTGTGCATCACCATATAGGTGTGCACGTAGTCCATGCCCTGG
This sequence comes from Rhodospirillaceae bacterium, assembly GCA_002717185.1. The sequence continues at coordinate 4,802 of PBDC01000039.1, read as the reverse complement.
TCGGCGGGATTTTCACGCACGAAGGCCTCATAGGCATCGAAGTAGTGGTCGATTAGTTCAGTGCGCTCTTCCAACGGCCGGTCCGTGGACAGGCCGGTGAAGAAGACGCTTTCGCTCCAGGACCGGAGTGTTGGGATGTACTCCCGGGCGAATTTAGTTGCATCGCCATGCCGTTGGTAGTCGACCCGGTAGGGACAGTCGACCACCCTTGTTTCGATATGGTCAAGGCGGAGCCCAGCTTTGTGAACTGGGTTGCTGGTATCAACCAGCGGTGCGCTGCACTCCGCTATGTTACGGTAATATTGAGGGAAGACCGTAGCCTCATACTCCGACATAGTAATTGCGCCGTCGTCGGCCATCTCACGCCACAGCCGGTCGAAGGTGTGGAACATGTTTACGCCTTTTGTGCCTCCGAGATAACGGCCTTCCTCGTCGCGGCAGAAATTCAGCAGTACGAGCCGACCGCCGGTGACCAACTCCGCCGCGCGGCAATTGAGAATGCGTTCCCAGTCGGCGCGACCCTGTTCGGTGTAGGCGGTCAACTCCGTTCCTTCGGCACCAACCATGTGCACATGGTTGGTGATTGGACCCGGCCGTTCGCTGATGTAATGCGACGCGGTTGCTGAAAAGCCGAAGTGCAGAGAATTATAAGGGAAGATGCGCTGATGGAATGATGTTCCAGAGGCGTAGACGTAAAGGTTATCGATGTTTGGCGCGTAACCGGGTAGGTCGGTCAGGTCGTGTACGTTTTGAAAGACTTGGCTAAAATCATTTCGTGGCAGGTCAGTATAGGTCATTGTCAGCGGTCGCGACGGTGCTCTTTCGCGCACAAATTTTAAGGCTTGATCGACCATGTCAATTGAGGTGCCGCCGTCGGCGCAGCCCATGTCGGCCATCGCAAATACGGTGCCATCATCTTTGATGTCCATGGCCTCCAGAGCACCACGAATTAGGGGGATCGCGCCATCAATGACAATCTTTGCGCCGGTCGTCGCCAGCGAATAATAACCACTGCCTTTCATGCGGATATCGCTGGCAGTCGCTGCTTTGTCGTTCATTTTGTCTCCCAACTGTTGATTGTCGCCGCGTCAAGCTCCAGCGCTTCTAAGTGATTGCTCGGTGCTTTCCGCCAAGACGCCGAAGCTAAATTCGGCGAGCGACCGCCATTCAGCGTCATCGGCGTCCCAGCCTTCGCGTATCCTAAGGTGGTCAGATTCCGCAAGCGTATCCGGTGTGATCATCGTCAGACCAAGTTCATCCGCTGATCGGCGTACCGCTTCGGTGTGCGCCGGATCGTGGGCTGGGTTCACAAGGGTTAAAATCATGCCAGGTTCAGTTTGAATTTTCTTGTCTACGAAGTCGCTATAGGCGACATTGGTTTCAATCCACCAGGGGGCCTCCTCGCCCGGAAAACCAACCATTGTTCGCGCTTTGCTGTAAATGTCAGAGAGTATGCCGGCATCCTCTCCCTCGGTGCTAAACGACAGGGTGGCCGCGAACCCTCTTCGGGTCGCCAACTCGGCGATGTGTCCGAGCCAACCGCAGTTGCCAACATCCCGTCCTCTAATAGTTGTGCGGCCATTGGTTTTTGCGAGTACCGTTGCCCGGTCTAGTAGTATTGGCCCAACGATCAAACTGGTCAGCCCGCCGGCGTCGATGGTGTGTTCGTCCAATAAACGTAGCTGCGCGGTATCCGTATTCAGCGCTGATCGTGAGCGCTCGAAGTAGGATACTGAGAACCCGTAGCGGAGGTCTGTCCATTGCATCATGCGGGTGGCTGCGTGTATGGCGCCAGCCGAAATGCCTGCGACCCGAAGGGCGCAGCCGTACCAGAACGCGGTCTCCATGTGCGAAATACGCATCAGTTCAACACTGGTCGAAGAGGATAGATCCAGTCGCCTTCGTCGCCTGCTGCGATGTCCTCGGGCAGAGGGGCACCTTGCAAGAACGTCCCGCGCACCCAAAGATGCGACTGCGGATCAAGCTTCTCCATGCCATACACCGCCAACAGAAACCGTATCAGGTGGCAGGGTTGGAACTCAGGCGCCAAAATATTGGCGCGAACCTCACCATACGGGAACCCTGCGGTGCCCTGAACGCGTTCGATGGAAAAACGAAGTTCAGGTTGGTCGAACAGGATACGATCGATGGTCTGATCGGGCGGTGCAGTTTTTACTGCTCTATATAGTTGTTGAACGGCGCCTGCTACGTCGACAAATGTCTCAAATTCTTCCTTTGGATCGTTGTCGCGGACGCCATGTCGCGGTTCCAAATTATCTTCCGAAAGATACCAGAAGTGGCGGCGCGCCTCCGGCGCACCCAGATTAAGTGACAGTGCCCAAGCGTAACGTTTCTCCATGGCGTTTTTCAAGTTTCCAGCCGTCTGTGACGGATCCAAGTCGGTCGTTCCGGAGATGCTTTCGACCATCTGTGCTTGTGCCGAGCCGCAAAGGTCCGGATAGATTTCGATCAATGCGGAGTGGAGGGTCTCAAGCGCCTCCGCATGGGTGTGAGATGCCGCCCAATCACAGAGTGACAGCCAGGGTAATGCAGGCCACTGCTTCCGCATGTCAGACAGCTGTTGTGCGATGCGCCGCAAATCCAAAACGAGCTGTTCGCTACCCGCAAAAATACCGGCGCGCACCTGTATTCCTTCGCTAAAATATGCGATCGCGCGATCTAAGATGGATCGAAGTCGGCTGGCATGGGGGCTATCGGCCATTTCTGTTCTCATCTTGGTATGAGCGATGACATTTTCCCGAATTGCGCACCAATTATGTATCCGGTGTGGATGGCGGATTACGAAAGGGATCAGGCCAAGCCCTGATGCGTTGCCGACGCCGATAAACCGTTTCAAGGCGGGATGGAGTGAAACGGCGCATGCACTTCGTGTGGTAGCAATATGCTCTACCAGATCGTGGCTGAAGGTGCGCCAGAGATAGAGAGTGAGTAGGTCTGCATGATAGGGCAACGAAATAGCTTCGCCTTCGGGAATGCCCTTAAAGCTCGTCGAGCCATGCCGACCGTTACCCCAATAGCCGTTGTTGCGTAGAAGATACCCGGCATCGACTACACGATTAATATCCGGTTGCCGACCGGCAGCTAGCGCCTCGACGACGACATTGAACATGCGCTCGCTGCGGTTGACGCGGGTCCATCCCAAAGTCTCGATATCTGCCCTGCCATATAGGAAATCCGCGAATTGGGTACGCTGAGCGTCGATGCGGTCCGGTGTCAGATTTCCAAAGCACAAAAACGCCTCGCCATCGTACCGGTTGGCTATGATCCTGTCGGTTCGGTCTGCTTCCTCCAACTCGTTTGAGAAAACGACAAAATGAAGCGGTAGTCCTCCTGTATCGATGTAGTAGACAGCCAGGCCACGCCCGCGTTCGTCGAGATCGAAACGGGATCGTGTGATACGCCATCGCTCGGTTGTCATTCGTTGAATGAGAATTCGCAGAAAAGACAGTCGTGACGCTTTTACGGCGCTCAACCCTTCCGGTGTCGAGACGATTGCCGGTGCTCGACGCGCCGGTACCTCAGCGGCACCCCTATCGCTAGCACTGCTTGCGGCTTGGGTAGAAGGACCATTCATGATGGCTCGATGTTTATTGTTGTTGGATCGGTGCGTAATAGTTTTGGGATTGGATATCGCATTTGCCAGGAACGGTTAAACTTCTTTCGCCTTTTCGTTCTGATGTGTCAGTTGTCTTGTCGTTCTGATATGTCAGTTGTATTGTGCGGACAAGTAAAATGAGAAGAGCGATCGATACACGATTTGGATGGCTTAGTAATGTTGCGTAGAAGACCGCAGCCATAGTGTTCGTGTGAAAGGTTGACCAAGTTTCAGCAATGGTGAACACTTGCGGCCAAGGGTATAGGTGGACCTACAAGTAGTTTCCTAAATCAGGTGGAGGCACCAGGATCTACCTTTGGTTTCAAATTAGTCCATAACAGGGAGGACCTAATGCTAAAAACTGTAATCAAAACGGCGGTCGGCGCGGCTGCCGGACTGAGTATGATGGCGATGGCCGGCTCGGCGCTCGCCGGAGCCAATTGGAGCATGGCGACGCCTTGGGGCGGCGGCAAGCCTCTTGAAGATGCAAAGTCTTTTGCAGCAGTCGTAAAAGATCTGACGGAAGGTCGCGTTAACATTACGGTTTTCCCGGCAGGCACGCTGGGTAAGGCCCTTAAGGTGACGGATTCTGTTAAATCTGGTGTCGGCCAGGCTGGCCATAATTGGATGGGCTACGATTGGGGCGTTGATAAGACCACCGTCATCTTTGGTGGCTATGTTGGAGGCCTGACGGAAGAAGAGTTTTTCTTGTGGCTATACCAAGCTGGCGGCGTTGACCTTTGGAAACAATATCGGATGGAAAAGTTCGGCGTTGTGTCGATCCCATGCGGTACCTTCCCAGCTGAAATCTTTCTGCACTCCAAACGCAAGGTTACCAATCTTGCTGAGTACAAAGGCCTGAAACAGCGGACGGCTGGTGCTTGGGCAGAGGTGGGCGGTTCCCTTGGCGCCACAACGGTTATTCTGCCAGGCGCGGAAGTCTATCCGGCGCTGGAGCGCGGCGTTATCGATGCCACGGAGTGGAGTTCGCCTTCGGTTAATGAGCCGGTTGGTTTTCACAAGATTGCGAAATACATCATTTTCCCGGGCGTGCATCAGCCGGGTGCCACACAAGAGTGTGAATTTAACAAAGCCGCTTGGAATAAGATTTCTAAACGCGACCAGCATTTAATCGAACTGGCGGGTGAACTGCGGACATTCCGTGCATGGCGTAACCACGCCTATA
>PBDC01000038.1 GCA_002717185.1 Rhodospirillaceae bacterium | reverse complement strand
TATGCTGTCATGGCCCCGGTTAGGTGCGTAGAGAAACCGGCCGTCCGGTGTCATGCGGATCTGCGCGCATTTGTTGGCACCTTCCCAATCCGCCGGCAGGGTTGTCACTGTCTGCCGGTGCGACAGGTTGCCGGCGTTGGGCTCAAAGTCGAGGACGCTGATGCTGCAGCCTTGCTCGTTAGAGACGTAGATCACCTCCAGCGCGGGATGGAAGCAGAAGTGCCGGGGCCCCAACATTTCTGAGGCGGCAAACCGGTTTGGTGTATTCGGCGCCAGTTGGCCAGATTCCGGGTCGAACCGAAACTGGAAGATCGCGTTGGGCGCGCCGCTGCCCTCGATATGGGGAACGAAGGCGAATTGGTTGGCACGGTCGGTTTGCATGCAATGCGCGCCGCGGCCGGTTGTGCGCCATTCGACTGGTGGGTTCAGCGGCGCACCATCCGTGCCGATACGATGTACGGATACCCTCTCTGCCAGATAGTAGGCTCCCAGGAGAAATTGGCCGGTCCGATCCATCCCTAGATAGCAGGGGTCGGAGCCGAGCGGGATGGTGCCGAGCGGCGCCAGGCTGCCGTCCTTTATGCCAATCCGGAAGCTGGTGAGTTGTTTTGAACTGCGCTGCGCCACATGCATGAACCGTTGGTCCGGCGAAATTGCGACCGGGGCTGGGCCGCCTGCCAGAGCGACATCTTCGCGCCGCTCAAGCGCACCGGTATCCGGGTCCATTGAGAAGCGGGCGATACGGTCATCGCCTTGGAGCGTAACAAAAACGTTGTAGGTCACTTGATGGGTCTTTCGGTTCAGTTTGCGGTGTCCTGTAGCACCATCTCCGCGGCCTTTTCTCCGATCATTATTGAAGGCGCATTAGTGTTGCCGGAAATGAGGGTTGGCATGATGGAGGCATCGGCGACGCGTAGTCCTTCGATGCCGTGCACCCGAAGCCGCTCATCGACGACAGCGCGGTTGTCCTGTCCCATTTTACAGGTGCCGACGGGGTGATAGGTGGTCTCTGCTGCGGCCTTGATCCAGTCGAGGATCTCGTCGTCCGAATCCAGCACCGAGCCGGGGGCTAGCTCCTCGACTTGCAATTGTGCTGTCGCGGGCGATGTCATGATCGACCTGACAATCCGAACCGCCTTGATGGTTAATTCGGCGTCAATAGGTGCTGTCAGGAAGTTGAAATTGATCGCTGGCGGTTGGTGAGGGTCGACAGAAGTGACATGGATATTGCCGGTGCTTTCCGGGCGCATCGGATGGGCGTAGCAGGTCATGCCGGATTGTTTAGAAATCTTCGGACCCGGGACAGTCAGCATCGGAACCCAGCCAAGCAGCAGGTCTGGGGCCTCCAGCCCCTCGCGCGAGCGTACGAAGGCACGCAACGGTGCCGCAACCGAACCCAGCATTCCCTTACCGGTCGTCAGATATCGCAGCACCTGATTGACGAGGCCGAGCCCGCGGCCACGGTCGTTGTAAGTATAGCCCTTGGCTTTGATCGCCCAGCGCGTGCGGGGTGCGAAATGATCACGCAGATTTTCACCGACCCCTGGCAGTGCGCACCGCACTTCGATGCCGAGTTCCTGCAACAGCTTTGGCTGGCCGATGCCTGACAGTTCGAGTAGTTGTGGCGAATTGATTGAACCGGCGCTAATGACAAGGTTGTGCCCCGCCTTTGCCTCCAGTGTCTTGCCGCCGACAGTATAGCGAACGCCACTGCAGCGCTTGCCGTCTAGCAGGATTTTCTCGGTCAGGGCGTTGGTGACGATATGCAGGTTCGGCCGGTTGCGGATCGGTGTCAGGTAGCAATGAGCGGTGCTCATCCGCCGACCATCGGCGATGGTCGCCTGGCTCATCGCGATGCCGTCCTGCTGTGCGCCATTATAATCCGGATTGTGCGGGATCCCGACCTCGCCGGCCGCTCTAATGATGGTCGCCATCAGTGGATCGCTGGCGTCTGGATCGGTAACACGCAAAGGCCCATCGCGGCCGCGATATTCGTCGTCACCGTCGCCTTCGTACCTTTCCATGCGTTTGAAGCAGGGCAGGACCTCGCGATAGCTCCAACCGCGATTGCCCATTTGCGCCCAGGTGTCGTAGTCCTGTGCCTGACCGCGTACGAAGGCGGTGCCATTGATCGAGCTCGACCCGCCAAGCATCTTGCCGCGCGGTACAAAGATCGAGCGTCCATTCGCGTTGGCGATGGGCTCGGACTGGTAGCACCAGTTGGCTTTCGGATTGTGCAGCAGCTTAGCGTAGCCGGCCGGTACGCGTGACCAGCGATGGCTCTCCGGTCCAGCCTCCAACAGCAACACCTTGTGTTTTGGGTCCGCTGACAGTCGATGTGCAACGGCGGCGCCGGCCGATCCGGCGCCGACGATGATAAAATCGTAGTATTGAGCGTTTGAATCAGGCATGGCGCCAGCTTAAGAGAAGAGACGCGGCGGCACCATGGGCGCGAGTTCCATCAGTCGTAACAATCAATCATCCTTTGCTTCATTCGAAGCCAAAATACCCAACCGGGATAGAGGATTTTTGCTTTCGCGTCGCTCGGCTACTGGGCCATAGCCGCCGCCACCTGGCGTCTCCGCGATGAAGCGGTCGCCGACCTCGGTGGCAATTGCCGAGGATTGTGGAGGGATGGGTTGCGTGACACCGCCGCGTTCGAGGGAAAAAAGAGACGGTGCGCCTGGCTCGCCGCCAGCAAAGCCTGGGGGCGGATACTGATGCCGGTGCCCCCGGAGCGAGAGGTTGCCCGGAGCGAGGAACCGTAGAACGCGTCGCAAGCCCTCGCCGCCACGATATTCGCCGGCACCGCCGGAACCGTCACGCAGCTCGTGCCGTTCGACGATTGCCGGGTACTCCTGTTCCAGCATTTCCGCCGGATAGTTCATTGCGTTGGTGACCGTATTGTCCACAGCGTCCATGCCATCTGCACTAGAACGGGCGCCGGTGCCGCCGGTTAGCGAATTGTCCACCAGGATCCGTGGCTCCTCGCCAGGTGTCGTCTGCGGGGCCCAGATGAAGGGCATGGTGGTGCCGCCGCTCGACGTCGCGCAGGCCTTGTCCGGTGATGCCTGACCGAGGCATTCGAGTACGCAGTCATAGGCAAGCGACGCCACCACGGCGCGGGCCCCCACCGGAGCTGGCAAGACTGGGTTGAGGATCGAACCCGGCGCACAGGTCACTGTCAGCGCGCGTTGCAGTCCGCCATTCATGGGTAGGTCATTGTCAAGCATGCAGCGCAGCGCTACCAGGCTGGGTGCAATGGCGTTGGATAACACGCAGTTTAGCGGGCGCGGCACCTGTTCGCTTGACCGCGAAAAGTCGACGCTTACCTGCCCGTCACCGATTTCGACGTCTGCCACGACGGAGATGCCCTGGTCCGCACTGTCATAGTCGGGACCGTCGACATGGCGTTCCGCGCTATAGGAGCCAGTTTTCAATTGCCGCAATTGGTTACGCACGCGTCGCTCGCTGTAGTCGACATGGGCGCGGGCATGGATGACAAAGCGCTCCTTGCCGAAGCGTTCAACTGCTTCCTGCATCCGCCGAATACCAAGCCGCGTGCCTGCTACCTGCGCCGACAGGTCGCCGCGGAAACTGGTTGGCGTGCGGGAATTGGCGAGAAGGATGTTTAGCACCGGTTCGTTGAAGCCGTCCCTGGTGAACAATCGTTGCACTGGTACCCGAAATCCTTCCTGAAAGATTTCCGTCGCATCTGCCGGCATACTGCCCGGCGTTTTGCCCCCGACATCGGTCTGGTGCATCAGAGTGCCGATATAGGCGATGATCTCATCTTCCGCGAAGACCGGGGCGATCGACACGAAATCGTTCAGATGCGGGCAGCCAGACCATGGATCGTTGGTGAATAGAATGTCGCCCGGTTCTAGCGTCTTGCCGTAATTTTCGAGCATGGCGCGATGCACCGTGGCCAGAACTGAACACTGCACCGGGATGGCGTCAGCCAAGGCCCAGAATTCGCTGGATGGATCGATTATCCCAGCCGAACAGTCGAACGCCTCCTTGGTGACAGGCGAGTAAGCAGCGCGGATCATCGCCACCTCCACCTCGTTGGTCACCGTGCGGCAATAGTTACCAACAACTTGCATCGTGACGGGATCGATCGGTGCCGTCATGTCGACGATCCTTCCAGTTCCACGCGCAGACATCTGTTGTCCATCAGGGTAACCAGCGCGCCAGGTGGCACGATGACGGTCGTATCAGCTTGCTCGATGGCTGCAGGACCGATGATGTTGGCGGTCACTTCGTGCCGAGAATGCACGTGTGTCGCGTGCATAACTCCGTCAAAGTGGAGATTGCGGGTTCGCGTCGCCGGCAATGCAGATCCCATTTTACCGCCCGTCAATGTTGGAGGGACGCCCGCGATCTGGGTGCTGACGCGCACGATGATGACTTCTACGGGTTCGCCAATATTTGCATGTCCGTAAAGGCGCGCATGCTCTTCATGAAACGCGGCCTCCGCTTGGCGTGTGTCGATCGGTGTGGATGCGGGCAAGGCAACATTCACTTCGTAGGATTGTCCCAGATACCGCATGTCGGCGGCGTATCGAACTTCAATCGTGCTTGTGTCATGCCCTTGGCCCTTCATTTCCTGTGTAGCCTGGGTCTCCAATGCGACGAATAGTTGCGAAAGGTCTCTGCTCGCCGCAGCCGCTGCGAGCGCAATCCTCACGCCACGGCTTTGGTCTACACGGAAGTCTGCACCCAGCAGCCCTAGCGCGGAGTAAACACCGGGGTGAGGCGGGATCAGAACGGTGCCGATTAGCAATTGCTGGGCGATGGCCCAGGCATGGACGGGCCCGGCACCACCGAATGCAACAAGCGTTAACTCTCTGGGGTCGACGCCCCTTGCGACTGAAACGAGCCGGACGGCGTCGGCCATCTGTGCGTTGGCCAGGTCGAAAATTCCACGCGCAGCATCCTCTATCGACAGGCCTAGCGGATCCGCTATGCGCGTCCTGATCGCGTCGTGCGCCGTGTCGAGCGACATGCGCCCGAGATATTGTCCGGAGCCCACCTCATCGAGATAACCCAGTATCAAGTCGGCGTCGGTTACCGTGGGCTCCGTGCCGCCGCGTCCATAGCATACCGGTCCTGGTGAAGCACCGGCGCTGCGCGGCCCAACCCGCAATGCGCCGCCTGTATCGATCCATGCGATGCTGCCGCCGCCCGTACCCACTTCGGCTAAATCGATCACTGGAACCCGCAGCGGGTAGCCGGTGCCCTTCTGCAAAAAGCCACCGGCATGAGCCGCTCCGCCTACTTCGTACTCATAGTTCATTGCCGGCACGCCGCCGCTGACCAAAGAGGCCTTGGCGGTAGTGCCGCCCATATCGAAGGAAATGATGTCGGGAATGTCGAGCTCGCGGGCCACCGAGGCCGCGCCGATGACGCCTGCAGCGGGCCCAGACTCCACTAGCTCTTCAGGGTGTGCACAGGCGGTTTCGGAATCGAACAGGCCGCCGCTGGACTTCATTACCCAGTAGCGCCGTGAGGCCCCCCGGTTCGCCAAATGTGCGGACAGAGCTCGCAGGTATTGGCCGACCACGGGCGCCAGGTAGGCAGCGATGACCGTGGTGCTGGTCCGTTCGAATTCACGGGCTTCTGGTACGATACGATGTGATGCGAAGACCGGCGTCTCGGAACCGATCTGGTCAGGCGTTGCCAGTGTCAGCACCCTCTGTTCGTGTTGTGGATCACGATAGGCGTGTAGAAAGGAGACTGCGATGGCCTCGACACCTTGGTCGCGCAGGCTGGCGAAGGCCGCTCGGATTGCCGTCTCGTCGAGCGCGACCAGGACTTTACCGCTGGCGTCCAGTCGCTCTGGCACTTCCGCCACCCGGTTGCGCGGCACGAGCGGTGCCAGCTTTGGACGTTCCAAGTCGTAGGGGTCGAAGCGCCGTTGGCGACCTATCTCAAGAATGTCACCGAACCCGTTGGTNACGATCAATCCGACCCGTGCGCCGCGTCGTTCTAGCAATGCGTTGGTTGCTGCCGTCGTGGCATGCACCAGAAAGGCGATGTCCGCGACGNTNGNGCCGAGCTTNGATACGGCTGCTTCAATNCCGGACATAACCCCAATGCTAAGGTCCTCTGGCGTCGACAGCACCTTCTCCACCGCGACNTTATTACCGTGTACNGCCATGATATCGGTAAACGTNCCACCGATATCGACGGCTAACTTCAATTTTTGGTCGGCACACATTCTGGTTGTTCCATCATTTCGAGCGGTACAGTTGCCCCCAGTCAGATTAACGTTAGTTGTTTAAAGCCCGAGATACTTCACGCCCATCTCCCGGCAAACGTCGCCTATAGCATTCGCGACATCGCGCATATCCTCAGGCTGTAGGGCGCCAATGCATGCAATGCGGAAAGTCGGGATGTCGGTCAGGTGGCCGGGATAGATCATGAAGCCGCGGCAGCGCAATCGCGTATAGAAATCCGTAAATTTGAAATTCGGGTCTTTGGGATCTCGGTAGCTGATGACCACGGGGGCTTGCTTCGTGCGGTCCATTAGGGGCACGAAGCCTTGGCGTTCCATCGCGTCTGCTAGCGCCTCGTGATTGGCGCGGTAGCGCGCGAGGCGGGCGATGTTCCCGCCTTCCACCTTGTGTAGTCGAAGCGCCTCGGCTAGTGCGGCGATCACGAAGGTTGGCGGGGTGAAGCGCCATTGACCGGTCGCCTCAAACTGGCGCCATTGATCAGCAAGATCGAGACTATGTGACTGTGCATTGCCGAGAGCGGTCCGAAAGGCGTCCTGCGGGGCGAAGACGATGGCGCATCCCGGCACCCCCTCCAGGCATTTGTTTGGCGATGTCGCGAGCGCTTGGTATCCGAGGCGCTCTGCGTCCAGGTCGAACGCGCCGAATGTGCTCACCGCGTCGATCAGCAGCTTGCGTTCGTGGTTGGCGGTTACCCGAGAAATTTCTTCTAGCGGGTTGAGAGTGCCGCTGCTCGTCTCGCAATGGACCAGCAGGACGTGGCTAATCGTTGGGTCGTCGGTAAGTTTTTGATCAACGGCGGCCGGATCGACTGCGATCCCTTCCGGTATCGATAGGACGGCGTGGTCACGGCCGGCCTTCTCACAGATCGATGTGACCCGTTCGCCATATTTTCCATTTACCGGGATCAGCAGCTTTCCGTCGCGTGGTAGAAAGGTCTGCACCATTGCTTCGACGCCGAATGAGCCACTGCCCTGAACCAACACACAGCTATGGGTTCCCTCGCCGCAAGCTAGGTGCAGTAGATGACCCTGGACCTCCGCGGTAATCGATCGGAACTCCGCATCCCAAACACCCCAATCCCGCATCATCGCCGCGCGGACGCGAGGGTCAGTAGTTACGGGGCCTGGTAAGTAGAGCCGCAAACCGTCTTCGTTCATGTCGCCTCGATCAGCGTTTTGAGCGTGTTCCTCAACCACTACCGCGGAAGCCTTGGGTTCGTAGGCTAAACGGGAAACCACACCCGAGGATGGGTCCCTTCGGAAGATTAAGGGTTTCTGTTTATCATAACCTCCAGTTCAGCGGTCAATTCTCGCCTTTTCACCTATTCATGGACGGTGAGGTGAATTCGGTTTACACAGGATTACGTATTTTCTCCGTTACGGTCGAACGGGGTCGGTTCGACGAAGGGGTAACGTGCTGCCCCCTTAGCGGCGGTCGCGCTCGCGTTGCGGACATAGCGCGCATCGTCGCCAGCGCGGGCGACGTAGGCCCAGGAGGGGCTGCCATCCGTCGTCTCCGTGATAAACCGGCGCTCCTTTTGACTTTGGATGCAGGCGTCGTTCACCGCCTCCGGGTCGTAGTTATGCATTAGTTCTGCCAACAGCGACGATTCTACATCGAAGACCCCTGATTGTCCCGCCAGGTTCTCGACCTCAAGTGGGTCGGCGGCCAGGTCGTAGAGGAGTGGCGGGTGGCCATGCGTGTAGATGTATTTGTGATCATCGCGCCGGACCATGCGGCAAGGAGTGGATACGCCCTCACCAGTATATTCCGAGATGACCTTGTTATCCCAGCGAGGGGCGCCGCCGCTGAGCAACCCGGCCAGTGAATGGCCGTCGAGTGCAGAGACTGGTTCCGGTGCAATCCCGTTCGTCGCGATGTCCACGAATGTTGGTAGCAGATCGACTAAGGATACCAGTTCGGAGACCCGATTTGGCCTATAGCGGCCTGGCGCGCGAACGATCAGCGGTATCCTGGTTGATGGCTCGTAGAAGTATTGCTTGAACCAGCCGCCACGCTCGCCCAGCATTTCACCATGATCGGCGGTCAGCACAACGATGGTGTTTTGTGCCAGATCCATCTCCTCCAGCGTGGCCAGGATGCGGCCGACCTTTTCGTCCAGATAAGATGTCATACCGTAATAGGCATGCCTGGCGTTGCGGACGTGTTCGTCGGTGATGGTTAGCAGGTCCTGCGCGTGGCCGTAATGCAGCATGCGGCTCATTGTATCCTGCTCTTTGACTGGGATCGGTTCGACCTTGGGCATGTCTATTTCGGAATGGTCGTACAAATCCCAATATTTTTGCGTCGTTACGAAGGGTGAGTGCGGATGGGTGAAGGACACCCAAAGTAGAAAGGGCGATTCTTTGTTGAAGCGGGCGAGGTCGTAGATTTTCTGCGCCCCAGCATGCTCTACCTCGTCGTCGTAATCGATTTGTAGCGAGCGCGTACAAAGACCGGCTTCGACGATGGCCCTAGGGTTGATGCCGGTCGGCCGGAAGCGCTCGCCCGCGACCCAGTCCGGCGTCCAGGCAAAATTAGCTGGATAGATATCGGTGGTGATGCGTTCGTTGAAGCCATGCACCTGGTCAGGGCCGATGAAATGCATCTTGCCGCACAGCACGGTGTGATAGCCCACGGATCGTAGATAGTGTGCCAAGGTCGGGACGGACGCCGGTAGTTCTATTGCGTTATCCCATTGTCCGATGGCGCTGGTGTAGCGGCCGGCCAGCATCGACATGCGTGACGGGACGCAGAGCGGAAAGTTGCAATAGGCGTTTTCGAACACTACGCCATCGGCCGCAAGGCCGGCGATATGCGGAGCTTTCACAAGGGGGTGACCGTAAGGCGGTAGGGCCCCCGGCGTCATCTGGTCGAGTTGAATTACCACGATATTTGGGCTGTCTTGTGTCGCGGGCATCGTCATCTCCCTTTTTTCGCAGAGTACTTTACCGACAGGCTCGAATTTCTGCTATTTCCTGAAGCGCTTTATGGCGGGCGGCTTCACTGGCATCATGACTAAAAGGCAGGGAGGGTAGAGGCATGGCTGGTGACCTGGGGAAGCGGCTTTTCACCGTCGGGGTGATCACCGATACCCATCTGAACCAGGGTGAGGACGATTGCAATTCCCCCTTCGCGGTAAATAGTCTGGCAAACGCGCGAATGCGTCACGTGGTTCGTGAACTTAACGGCTGGGACCTTGCCTTCGTGATTAATGTCGGGGATCTAATCCATCCCGTGCCGGCGGTGCCGGTCCTCTATGAACAGGCAGCTGCGCGATTTCACGAACAGGTAAGGGATCTTCGTCATCCGCTCTATCTAACACCCGGCAACCATGACATTGGCGACAAACCGAACGATTGGGCACCGGCAGCGGGCATTTGTGACGCATTCGTCGCATTGTGGAAGAAGCAATTTGGCGCGCACTACCAGTCCTTCAATCATGCGGGTATGCATTTTGTTATCGTCAACGCGCAGATCATTAATTCGGGTCTAGCCTCTGAAGAAAAACAGCGCCTTTGGCTTGAAGCTGATCTGGCGGCAAATAGGGGAAATCGGATTTTCGCCTTTTGCCACTACCCACCATATTTCTCGCGGCCCGATGAGGAGGAGAATTACGACAATATCGGTGAGCCCGGCCGAAGCTGGCTGCTCGACCAACTGGAGGCTAATGGCGTCGAGGCGATGTTCATCGGGCACGTTCATAATTTCTGGTATAATCGCTATGCGTCGACCGATCTTTACATGCTGCCCTCGACTTCCTTTGTGCGGCAAGATTACAGTGAAATGTACCGTGTCCGACCTGAAGCAGACGCGGAGGCGGGCCGGAACGACAAACCCAAACTCGGTTACTTTCTGGTTCATGTGTATGAGGCGGGCCATTTGGTCGATGTCGTTCGCACTTACGGCAAGACCGTCACGCCCGGCGCACTGGAACCCGTGTTGGTTGATCGCATAGCACCGGTCCATCCGCGCAACAATCCGCATGGCGGCTTCGGTTTTGACATGCGGCAGAATTGGATGGAAGTAGTGGAGATCCCGCCGACTGGTGGACTTGACGAGTTCGATCGTAAGGAGGTGCGCAACGACTACCCGCTGATGGCACTCTGGGAAATGGGCGTGCGCAAGCTACGCGTGCCCTTGCGAGACCTATTGGTTGAGGACGTTCGCGAACGGATGCGCACTCTGACGCGACATGGACACGAGTTCACTCTGTTTACGTTTGGCGCCCCGAGCGAGCGCGACTTGGCGTTGATCCAAGGCAATCAGGACACGTTCTCTGCCTGGGAGATCGGTATGAACTGGGACAAGCTGGACACAATCATCGGAGGCATCGGTGAGGCTGCGCGGCAGATCGATCTGCCGGTCTATCTTTCACGCCTGCGCTCGATCGGTGAGCTCCGCGCCGAGGCGGGGCATTATTATCATGTCATCAACCAAGGTTTCCTCGCCGAGGACCGGGATCAGATGCAGGATTTACTGACCCGCGAGGAATTGCAAGGCGCTGTTGATGGCTTTGTATTCCGTTTAACGGCAGATCGTGCACCGTGGGAGGCTATCCATGAGGCGTCGTCGGTAGCGAGGGACTTTGGCGTGCGGGCTTCGGTGCATTTGCGGATGTGCTGGTCGAATCCGGCGGAGGCCTGGGAGGACGATGATTGGGTTGCCGCGCGCCTTCCTGAGGCGATGCTGGCTGTGGCGGCTTGCAACAATGTCTCGGTCTACGCTGATACATTTATCGATAATGACCGCGGCTATTTTGTGCGCAACGGCGTGCTCGACCGTTTGAATAATCCGCGGCCCGCCTTTCATGTGGTGCGTTATCTAAACGGCCTGTTGTCAGGCTTCAGAAAAATCAATTCGGGCGACGTTGTTGAAGTGGCGGGTGCGCGTGCGGTGTCTATTAGGGCTGACGGCAGGCCTCTGGTCTTGTTGCTGCCCAGGGAGGGCCGGGAGTTCATTTCATTGAAGGGAGACGATGTTGCGACGCTATTTGGTTCTGACGGTTTTGCGGGTGAGCAGCTGGTCAATCTAGAGGCTGGAACCACCGAACGCGGCGTAATCGAAAAAATTGGTAGTGATTATCGCATCCGTCTGTCGGGTGCCTCGGGGCCTGTCATGTTGACGCCTTAACGGAAAGAGATTCTGCGATAAATACGCTACCATCCTTGCCTCCCACCGGTCTGGTCGTTTAGCGTTCATTCTATCGAATTGTCTTATAGGCAGAGTTGTGGTTGGCGTTTTTGCCACTGGGCCTTTGCCGATATCCAATAAGCTTTAAGAGGAAGAAAACCGTGGAACTGAATCGACCACTGCCAACCCCCCGGACCCCGGAGGCCAAGCCCTATTGGGATGGGCTGAAGGAGGGGAAATTGATGATCCCGAAATGTGATGATTGCGGCCACACCTTTTTTTATCCGCGGATCGCATGCCCGTCCTGCCATTCACGCAATGTCAGCTGGACGCAGGCGAGTGGGAAGGGAAAGCTCTATTCTTTCGAAATCGCTCACCGTGCATTGAACCCTGCGTTCAAGGTGGAACCGCCCTACATTCTAGCGATGATCGAGCTTGAGGAAGGACCGCGAATGATGTCGAACCTGATCAATATCGATCCCGATCCCTCTGTCGTGAAATGTGATATGCCAGTTGAGATCGTCTACGAGAAACAGAACGACGATGTGACAATCGCACTCTTTCAACCGGCTAACTGACGCTGCGTGCAAAAGAGAACATGAAACGAATTCGATAGATGGAAGAGTGACATGAAAGAGCTATCTAACTCCGTATGCGTCGTTGGTGTCGATGAATCTGATGAGGTCGGCAAGCAACCCGATGTCAGTCAGCTCAGTCTGCATCTGCAGGCCAGCCACAATGCTGTCGCCGATGCTGGCCTGAAAATGTCCGATGTCGACGGTATCTTCACCGCTGGCCAGCATTCGCCGGCCACCTTGGGCGAGGCGCTGGGTGTAAACCCGCGCTATGTCGACGGCACTTCCGTTGGCGGCTGTTCCTTCATCATTATGGTTGGCCATGCTTTGCTCGCTTTGCATCACGGCCTTTGCGACGTGGCGCTGATTTCGCACGGCGAGAGTGGGCGCTCCGGGACCGGTGTGACCCGCGGACGTGATACCAGCCTTTCGGGACAGTACGAAATGCCCTTCGGTTTCGGTGGCGCGCCGACCTATTTCGGCATGATCACAAATCGGCACATGCATGAATACGGCACGACGCTGGAAGACTGGGCCAAGGTCGCCGTTTCGACGCGCGCTTGGGCTGGCCTGAACCCGAAAGCGATGTTCCGCGATCCGATTACGGTGCAGGACGTGCTAGATTCCCGGCCGATGTTCTACCCCTTCAATCTGCTGAATATCTGCCTAGTGACGGATGCCGGCGGTGCGGTGGTGTTAACGCGCGCTGATCGCGCGCAGGATTGTGCTAAGAAGCCGGTCTATGTGCGCGGCGCCGGCGAAGGTACTGACCATGTTTTGGTGACCGAGATGGAAGAACTGCCGCTCAGCGTGGCGACCCGCAATTCCGGCAAAAAGGCATTTGAAATGGCTGGTGTTACCCACAGCGATTTCGACCATGTTATGTTGTATGATGCCTTCACTTCAGGCCCGCCGATCATGCTTGAATCGCTGGGCTTCTGCGAGCCGGGCGAGGGCTGCGCGTTCTTTGACGAGGGCAAATCGGACCCTGGCGGCTCTCTGCCGATTAATACCAATGGCGGTGGTCTGTCGTACACCCATTCGGGCATGTACGGGATCTTCCCAATCATCGAGGCGGTGCGGCAGCAACGCGGTGAGTGCGGCGACCGTCAGGTTCCGGGCGCTAGCCTGTCGCTGGTCAATGGCATGGGTGGTATGCTTTCCGCGGCCGGAACGATCGTGCTATCAAACCAGAAGTGATCCCCCGCCGGGTCGACGGTTAGGAAGGGGAGCGGTCGAAGCCGCTCCCTTTTTTTGCCAGAAGGGTCATTTTATGCAACTGACGTTATTCATCAATCCGGAACATCGGGCCGATGACGATCTGACGGCGCGGTTCAATGATCATATAGAACAAGTGCGGGTGGCCCGGCAGGCCGGTTATGACGGGCTGGCAGTGGGTAACCATTTATCCTTCGGGTCGACTGCCTGGTTCCCTCCGCTGGAAACGCTTATCCGACTTGCTGCGGAGGGCGAGGGCATGTCGCTGGCGACCTGCATGCTAGTCCTGCCGCTCTACCATCCATTGCATGTGGTCGAGCAGGCTTCAATGCTAGACATCATTTCCGGCGGCAAGCTGGTGCTTGGCGTTGCGCCGGGCTGGACCCAAGATGAGTTCAAGGTCATGGGCGTTGACCATGGCCGCCGTCTCGGCCGTTATATAGAGGCGGTGACCTTGATGCAGCGGCTGTGGATGGAGGACACCGTGACCTTCGAGGGCAAGCATTTCCAGGCTGATGGCCTTACCCTCGCGCAGAAGTCGGTGCAGAAGCCGCGCCCGCCTATGTGGTATGGTGGCAGCGTTACTGCAGCGGTGGCGCGTGCTGGGCGTCTGGCAGATACTGTGCTGGGCGATAGCTGGGTGGCTTCCTCGCATTTGGTTGAGGACGTGATCGTCAAGCAGGCAGGCGTGTTCCGCGAGGCCCTGGTAGAGCATGGTAAGCCGATGCCGGCAGAGTTCCCGCTGCTGCGCAACATCGTGGTAGCACCCGACAAGGCGACGGCGTTGAAGGATGCAGGCCCTTTCCTGGAGGCGAGCTATCGGGTTTTCGGGCAGTGGGGTTTGTTCTCGCAGGTGGTTGGCGCGGGCAAGGAACAACTCGACCTAGAGGAATTGATCGCCGGCCGCGTCATTATCGGTTCGCCCGAGGAATGCGCGGAAGAGCTAGTCCGCTTAGCGCGGGCGACTGATTTTACTCGCCTCATCGCGCGGGTGCAGTGGCTGGGCATGGATCAGCGCATCGTGTTGCGTACG
Source organism: Rhodospirillaceae bacterium (assembly GCA_002717185.1). The sequence goes on along the minus strand of PBDC01000038.1, from coordinate 3,023 downwards.
GTTGAAATGCTGGCGGATAAGGTACTGCCGCTGGTGGAGCGCGAGCTCGCTTGATCGGCGTCTTGCGGCACCTGGTCCGTTTCATTGACGGGCTGACAGATGCGATCGGCGGCATCGCCGCATCGCTCGTCATCCCGCTTTCCATTATCATGGGCTATGAGGTGTTTGCCCGGTTTTTGCTCGACCTGCCAACCTTCTGGGCCTACGAGCTAGCCTATATGATTACCGGGGCGCATTTTGTGCTGGGCATCGCCTATGTCACCAAAATGCGGCAGCACATCCGTGTTGACTTTCTTTACAGTCAATTCCCGGTTCGGTTGCAGGCGGCAATCGACGGGATCATCTATATATTCTTTCTTCTGCCGGTCTCATCCTGGATCAGTTGGCGCCTTGGGACTGTAGCCTATGAGGCATTTCTGATCGGTGAGGTGTCTGGCGAGTCTACCTGGAACCCACTTGTCTGGCCGCTACGCACCGTCGTCGCCTTGGGATACACGCTGTTTACCCTGCAGATCCTGGCGGAGGCGGTGAAGTCCTATCGGATAATCGCCGGAACAAACAAGGGCGTGGCTTGATCGTGGATCTGGCCCTTTGGATGTTTCCGGTGCTGCTCGGATTGATCTTCGTCGGTGTTCCGGTGGCCTTCGCTCTTATGACGGTTGCATTGATCTTTGGGGTCGCACAGTTTGGGGAAGCGGTCGTCGTGATTTTCGCGCACCGGGTAGAGGAGGTTGGTGCCTCTCATATTCTTGCCGCCGTGCCGCTCTTCATTTTCATGGGGGCGATGTTGGAGAAGTCTGGTATCGCCGAAGGCATGTTCGAGACAATTCATAATTGGACCCGACGGCTGCCTGGAGGATTGGCGGTAGGCACCATCGTGATCTGCGTGTTGTTTGCCGCCTCCAGCGGTGTTGTCGGCGCCACGGAGACGGTTGTTGGAATGCTTGCTACGCCTGTGATGCTGCGGGCTGGCTACGACAAGGGTTTGATTGCCGGCACGATCTGCGCGGGCGGATCGCTCGGCTCTATCATCCCCCCTTCGGTGCTAGTGGTTATCCTGGCAACCATCGCAGATCTGGGCATCGGTGAGCTGTTTGCGGCGATGCTACTCCCCGGCCTAGCGTTGGCAGCTCTCTATATCCTGTACATTCTCGGTTTCGCGTATGTCCGGCCGTGCGCCGCACCGCCACCGGAACCCGATGAAAATAGTGTCTCGCTGGTCTGCCAGCTTTGGCGCACCGCCGTGGTTTTGGTTCCACCGCTATCACTGATCGTGGCGGTGTTGGGTAGCATCATTTTCGCAATCGCCGTGCCGACCGAGGCGGCTGCGATTGGGGCAATTGGCGGGCTTGTCTTGACGCTGCTGTATCGAAAATTTTCCTGGCAAGTCTTCCGTGAGGCGTTGCTTACGACCCTATCGATCACCGCAATGGTGCTGACCATCGTCATCGGTGGCCTTATGTTCGCTGGCGTGTTCGCCGGTGCGGGCGGTTTGCTGGCATTACAAAACATTCTGGCGGACGCGAATTTCGGGCCATGGGGCACTGTCTGTCTCATCCTGATCATCACCTTTATCGCCGGTTTCGTGATCGATCTGATTTCGATCATGTTGATCCTTGTGCCACTCGCAATGCCGATCGTAACCGGGCTCGGATTCGATCCCGTTTGGTTTTGTATCGCGTTGCTTATTATGATGCAGACCAGCATGCTCACCCCACCAATGGCGGGCGCGATCTTCTATTTCCGCGCCATTGCGCCCCCGGAAATCACACTACGTGATATGTATCGCGGCGTCATACCTTTCATCCTGCTGCATTTTGTCGTGCTGGCCGTGATTATAGCCTTCCCTTCTGTCGCGCTGTGGCTACCATCCGTATTGCTTGGCTTCGATTAACCCGACGTAGATTTGGTGGACTGGAGCAACTGCCCTAAAGTCCAACAGAGTGCATCGATACCGGAGACACACGTCATGAAAGTCGGCACGTCCGTTCCGCTTCCCGCATATACGATAGATCCTGCCTTCATGGCCAAGAAGGCGGAGGATCTCGGATTCGACTCGATCTGGTACGCCGAGCATCCAGCTGTGCCGGTGCACAGTGATAGCCCGTTTCCGGCCACCGGTGGCGAAATTCCGTGGACCTATTCGCATTTCACCGAGCCTTATATTGCCCTGGCCCGCGCCTCGGCGGTGACTAGCACGATAAAGCTGGGCACCGGCATTACTTTGGTGCCAGAGCGCCATCCATTGCTGTTGGCTAAGGAAGTTGCCGCACTCGATCTTTATAGCGATGGACGCTTCCAGTTCGGCATCGGTACCGGCTGGCTGAAGGAAGAGACCGAGATTTTCGGTGGCGACTTTCCACGCCGTTGGACGCAGACCCGAGAGGCGCTGGATGTCATGAAACGATGCTGGACCGAAGAAGAGGCGGAGTACCATGGCAAATATTACGACTTCCCACCGGTCCGCTCTTTTCCGAAACCGATGCAAAAACCCTATCCACCGATACTTATCGGGGGTATGGCACCGAATGTGCTGAAGCGCATCGTTGCCCATGCGGATGGCTGGTTGCCGAACCGGGTCACGCCGCAGGAAATCGAGAACAGCCGCAAGGAACTCGCGACACTTTGTGCCGATGTCGGCCGCGATCCGGCTTCCATCCAGATCGTTATTTATGGCCAGGAACCCGACAGGGCGCATTTCCAGTCCCTGGTTGATGCAGGAGCCGACAGTGTCGTGGTGAAGCCGGAATGGGTCGAGACCGAAGCCGAAATGGGTGAGCAGTTAGAACGGATGGCCGAAGCAGTTCTTTAACTGTCAGTGGAGGTTTTGCGCGGAAAATGGCGCTTCGCCTTGGCGCTGTTGCGCTGGTCTCCATCGAATTCCAGGTAAAGCTAAGGTTAATATTCCTGTCGATGCGAAAGTCTTCGGCAAACCTTATTTATTGCTGAGCAGCTGACCCTTGCCAATTTTTATATCGCTGTGCTCAGCGGTTGGGGGCAATGGGATGATTGGTACCAAATGC
>PBDC01000037.1 GCA_002717185.1 Rhodospirillaceae bacterium | reverse complement strand
CCGGCGGATTGGGAGGGTGCCAACAAATGCGCGCAGATCCGCACTACACCAAACGGCCGGTTTCTCTACGCACCTAACAGGGGCCATGACAGCATAGCCTGCTTCACCGTCGATGCCACCAACGGCCTGCTGACCGCGAACGGCAATGTCGCCGCAGAACCGGTGCCCCGCGCCTTCGAGATCGATCCGGCCGGCCGCTTCCTGCTGTCCGCCGGTCTGGCGTCGGGGCGGCTTGCTGTGTATCGCATCGACGACGACAGCGGTGGTCTTGAACAGATCGCGACCCACGACGCTGGTGCGAAGCCCATGTGGGTTACGATCCTGACAGCCAGTTGACAGTTACGTATCTTCCGCAAAACGCGCGTCGCGCCAGGTGATCGCCGCCTTCACCCCCTGCTCCTTGCGGATGCGGGCGAATTCGCGTTTTTCCCAAGACGGCGTGGCATTGATTTCTACATCGATGTCGAGGCTGGTCAGCAACGCCTGACGCAGTCCCATGATCTCGTAACTCCGATTGATCGCTTGTTTGGTCAGCTGCACCGAGACCGCGGCGGATTGCACCATCTTTCGCGCCATACTCTTTGCTTTCGGCAGTGCCTCGCCCGCGGGCACAACACAGTTGACGATGCCCATGCGTAGCGCATCCTCAGCGCTAACCCGGTCATCACCGGTGAGCAGCAGTTCCTTCGCCTGTTTTGGCCCGGTGATCCAGGGCAACAGCATCGCGACGATGCCCGTTCCAAATCTGACTTCCGGTTCACCAAACATCGTGCCTTCGGCCGCGACTGTGATGTCGCAGGCAAGCGCCAGCTCGAACGCGCCTGCAAGACAGTAGCCGTGTGCCACGGCAATAGTCGGTTTCGGGCAATCCCAGAACTTGACAATGAAATCGAACTGCAGCGCCATCTGCGCGCGCACCTTGTCAACACTATCGAGATTGCGATCCGCCGAAGCCTTAAGATCGAAGCCCGCGGAAAAGGCACGCCCTTTCCCCTGCACAATCACCGTCTTGACATCATCATCAGCGGCGAAACGGTCCATCGCTGCCATGCATTCATGCATTAACAAATTGTTGAAAGCGTTCAGTGCCCTGGGGCGATTAAAGGTCAGGTATCCGACACCGTTCTCGACTGATGTCTGAATAATTTCTTCAGTCATGGCGTCTCCCCGATCGCGAATTCCGTCGCTAGCAACTCATAGGAACGCTTGCGTGCTTCCAACCCGTGTGTCCAGGTCAACACGGCGACTTCCTCAACATCCAATTGTTCCACCAAGTTCCGCAACTGCCTGCCAACGACATTCGGCGTGCCGACGAGCGCGTTCTCGCGCAGCTGCTCAAGCCGCCCCTGCTCCGCCGGCGTGTAGGCCTGCCTCGACGCTGCTTCTGGCGACTCAATCGGTTGCAACTGACCACGATCCCGCAATAGGCGGGACCGGGCACGCGACATAAATTGAAAGTGCGCCTCTTCTTCGGTCTCCGCGGTAAGCGCCCAAACGCAAATGGCGGCCTTCGGCTCCGGATGGCGTTCGTTCGGCTGAAAGTGCTCACGGTAGAGAGCGAGGGCCTGAGCACAGCCCCGCCCTTCGGTGATGAAATGGGCAAAGCAATAAGGAATACCAAAATGTGCTGCGACTTGCGCACCGTAGTCGGACGTCCCCAACATCCACATTTCTGGTGCTGTTTCGCCGGTCGGAAAGGCACGGATCATCCCGAATGGGTGTCCTTCCGGTAGCGCACCACCCGTAACCCAGGCCAACAGATCACGCACCTGCGCCGGAAACTGCTCTGCAGCTTGCGCCGCGTTCGGGTTGAGAGCATAGGCCGTGCGCCCATCTGAGCCCGGCGCACGCCCGAGCCCCAGGTCTATACGGCCTGGCGCGATGGCGTCGAGCACACGGAACTGCTCAGCCACCTTCAGCGCTGAATAATGTGGCAGCATGATCCCCGCGCTGCCGATACGGATGCGCTCAGTAGTTGCCCCAATCGCCGACATGACGATCTCCGGGGCGCTGCCCGTGATTGTGTCGTGATTATGGTGTTCGGCGACCCAGAACCGGCTGTAACCTAGGTCCTCGCAATGCTTCGCCAGCGTAATAGTCTCGCGTATTGACTCCGCCTGCGCCCGCCCAGCAATGGCGACAGATTGGTCGAGAACAGAGAGACGTCGAATTGTCATAGAACAATAACACCCACAGACTTATGTCTACACTCTTCCATGAGGTAAAGAGGATGATGTTGGAGGTTTTGTCACTAGATAACCTTCTCTTCCGCCAACGCCGTGATCACCGCCTCGTCCATACCCAACCAGTCAGCCAACACATCTGCATTGTCTGCGCCCGGCTCGTGAAAAAATTCGATTGGCACCGGCGGGAATTCCGACAGGCGGATGGGCGAACTAGGAAGAACGATATCGCCAATATAAGGATGGCTCATCTTATGTAGCATCTCGCGCTCGTGCATATGCTCGTCGTTCATCACCTCTCCCACATCGCGCACCGGGGCGACCGGAATGCGGTTCTCGCGGATAAGGTGGTATGCCTCGTCCTTGCTGCGCTGTGCGGTCCAGGCGCCGATCATCTCATTGATTTCCGCCTCGAAACGATAGCGTAGCGCGGGGCTCCCATATTCGGTGTCATGCGCCAATTCCGGCCTTCCGATCAGTTCTACAAGTCGGTGCCATTGCGGTTCACTCACCACGATCAAAGCAATCCAGCCGTCCTGGCACTCATAGCGGCCATAGGGGGCACTGTTTGCCGCCGTCTTGTCGCCACGCCGCTCCGGTAATTCGCCAGTGCGATGGTAGGAGGCGAATTCGCTAGACAGCACGAAATACATCGCCTCCTGCATCGCAACCTCAACCCGGGTGCCCTTGCCTGTGGCGTTGCGGGCCAACAGCGCGGAAAGAATGCCGGCGTAAAAATGGATACCACCCATTATATCGCTGGGCGTACCGCCTGCCCGAGCCGGTGGTCCACCCGTCTCTCCAGTGATACTCATAACACCGGCAGCGGCCTGCACAGTGTGATCCATCGCCAGTTGGTCCTTGTCCGGGCCAGTCACGCCATAACCGGTCGCGGTGCCATAGATAAGCTTCGGGTTAACATCGCGCATTACGTCCCAGCCGAGGCCGAGCCGATCCATCGTGCCGGCCGCGAAATTTTCCAACATTACGTCGGCTTCCTTGGCCATCTCCTTAAGCACGTCTTTACCCTTGGGATGCTTTAGGTCAAGAGTTAGGCAGCGTTTGTTGGAATTCAGCATTGCGAAGGCGAGAGGCGTTTCGGCGCCCTGGTTGCGTCGGATACGATCACCGGCGTGACTTTCAACCTTCACCACATCCGCGCCAGACATCGCCATTAGAAACGATGCGTAAGGGCCTTGGTAAATTTGCGTGAGATCGAGCACTTTGATGCCCTGAAGAGGAGTGTCCTGCATGATGGTCCTTATTCGCTGTGGCACAGCATTAAAACCGCTAGGACCGAAAGGGGAAAGACCCAGGCCTCTGGTTCCTTTACGAAGCACGGACTATCGTTACAAGCTTGGACATGACCGACGGGGCTTTTTAAATGGCACCAGCGCTTCATAGGTTGAGTGGTGGCACCAAAGCCGCTGACATAGTCGCTATACTCGAAAGCGATGGCGCCGTCATCGTCGACGGAGCCCTCGCTCCCAACCTACTGAACCGTCTCAATACAGACCTAGACCGTATCGTCGCGGCAACGCCACCTGGCGTGCGGCACCCGACAGAGGGTGACATGGTTACCTTCTATGGCAAGGCGACAGTCCGAGCCGATGGGTTGCCGGGGAAGTCAGAAGCCTTTCTTGATGTCATGCAGCATCCGTTTCTGCTCGGTGTTGCAGACCATTTTTTGTTGCCCCATTGCGATGACTATTTACTAAATACAGGGCAGCTTATCGAGATCCGTCCAGGCGAAAGCGACCAACGACTGCACCGGGATCAAGGAGTGTGGCGGCATCTGCCTGAACCGGAACCGGAACTGGAAATCGAGGCGATGTTCGCCCTGTCAGATTTCACTGCTGAGAACGGGGCGACACGGATCGTGCCTGGCAGCCATTGCTGGCCAAAAGACCGGGAAGTGGAAGCGCACGAGATCGTGCAGGCCGAGATGTTAGCCGGGTCCGCGGTATTTTATCTCGGCTCAACCATCCATGGCGGCGGTGCAAACCGGACGGCAGACCTGCCGCGTCGGGGTATGTTCGTCGGCTACGTTCTGGGTTGGCTGCGTACGGAAGAGAACATGTTCCTGTCTGTGCCGTTGGATAAAGTGCGCGCCATGCCGCACCGCGTGCAAGAACTACTGGGTTACAAGGCAGTGCGGGCGCTTGGCGTCGTCAACGTCGGTGACCCTATGGCGCTGCTCGACTGAAGGGGACATTTTCAATATCCCGGACGGCTGCTACGCTAGCGTTCTTACTTAATTGAACTAAGGTGTCCCATGCCTCACGTTCCGCCAACCGGAGATCCCGGCTTAATGACAAGCCAGCAGGTACGCGCCCATTGCCCTGAACTACTCGAAGGGCTGAACAGTTTCTACGAACGCATTTGGCGCAGCTCACGTGTCGATGCAGGGATAAAGGAGTTGATCCGCCTGCGCTGCGCCACCGTAAATGACTGCAGCTATTGACTGAACTTTCGCTACGCTGCGGGTCAGCGTGCCGGAATGACGGAAGAGAAACTAAATCGAGTCCATGACCCGGAAAGCGACGTGTTCACCGAAAGGGAACGTGCCGTACTTTATTTCGCGGGTGCAATGGCGCAGAACCAAACCGATAACGCCGATGCCCTGTTTGCTGAGATGCGCCGCTTCTTCGACAATGCGCAGCTTGTCGAGATCGGTTTCGTCGTCACCACGCTTCATGGCATGAACCAGTTCAACAACATGTTCGGAATAGAGCCAGAAAATCAGCTAATGATCAGCTACACGGGCATCGACCACCCAAAGGCAGCCGAATAGACTCACCCATCAATGGAAAGACGAAACGGAGTATTAGATTGATCCCCACCTTCAATTGCGCACGGCTGGATGTCGCCAATACCGGCGTCGCCACTTTTACTTTGGATCGGCCGGAAGCGTTGAACGCGCTGTCACCCAATATGAAGGCCGATTGCCAGGCCATGGTCGATTTTGTGGATGGTAACGAGGACATCAAGGCACTGGTCTTGACTGGGGAGGGACGCGCCTTTTGCGCCGGTGGCGATGTGAAGGGAATGACTGACCGACTCGCAAACGGGCCAGGTCCGTCACGCCAGGGAATTTATGAGGTGCATGCCTGGCTGCAGCGACTGCACAATATCGATTGTGCCGTCGTCGCGGCGGTAGATGGACTGGCCTTCGGTGGTGGCTTCAGCCTAGCCCTGGCAGCCGATTTTGTCTTCGCATCGCCGAAAGCAAAGTTCTGCTCCGTCTTTTCCCGCATAGGCTTGATGCCAGATATGGCGCTCGCCTACACCCTCCCACGGGTCGTAGGTTCCGCTATGGCGAAGGACCTAATGTTCACAGGTCGTAGTATCACCGCCGAAGAGGCAAAGGAACTCGGCATCGTCCATTCCATTATCGAAGATGGCGACGTGCTTAGCGCAGCGCAAGACTATGCGGCTCGCATCGCCCAAGGCCCAAAGACGGCCGTCGCCCTTTCAAAACGTCTCGTCAACAAAACTTTCCAAAGCAACTATGGGGATATAGCGGACGCCGAGGCGGATGGACAAACCCTGCTATTCACTAGCGATTTTGCACAGGAAGCTGTGCGGCGCTTCGTGGGAAAGGAACCACCGCTCTACAACTGGGACATGATGGATAAAGACGGGGACTGACGCGTCTTTCTTACCGAATTAGTGCAGTGGCCCCGTCGGCTCTGTGTTTTCCAGAGCCTCGATCGCCTTAATGATCTCGTGCCAAGTCGCAGCTTCGCGGACATCGCCCTTGTCGAGCATATCCTCAGTTTTCAGCGCCGCATAAACCGCTGCTTCGTCGCCGTATTTCTCCATGAGAAACTTGGCGCGCACCCATATTTCCCGACCGCTCATTAATCCTCCGGACCTTCGGGCAACCCGCAGATAAATCACTATAAAGATAGCCTATTCTGAACCTTGCTGACCACCACGAAGGGAGCGCCTTGCGCATGGCGTGCTGGCAGCCGAGGATATGTCCTCAAACTATCGGGAAAGCAAAAGCCATGAAGATCGCCAGCGTCACCGTCGATATTCTGGAAGTACCCGTCGAAGACGCTTATATCGCGGCTGGCCGTACGGTCGACGCGAACTGGCACGTCCTAGCACGAATACAAACCGTCGACGGTACAGAAGGGTTTGGCTATGTAGTCAAGCTTGGCGCACAATTGGTCCAGCCGATCGCAAAAGCTGCCCAGGAATTGGCAGAGAGCCTGGTCGGAATGGATGTACTCGATACCGAGGCCGCCTGGCAGCAGATGTCACGGGCCGGGAAATGGGTCGGACCTGGCGGACTGCTACATTGGGCAATCGCGCCCTTAGACATCGCGATGTGGGACGCCGCGGGCAAGACACAAGGGCAACCGATCTGGCGCCTGCTCGGCGGCTTTCGCGACCACATTCCCGCATATGCCAGCGACCGGCTATGGTACAGCCTGAGCTATGACGAACTGGCCGAATCGGCGCGCAATCACGCGGAAAACGGCTATTCGGGCATCAAGTTGCGGCTCGGCAAGGAGATTAGTCCGTTGGCGCAAGCGGAACGCGCCAAGGTCGCCATCGACGCGGCAGGACCGAACATCGCCGTTATGGTCGATGGGACGGAAAGCTGGGACCTAACATATGCACGGGTGGCCGGCCGCGCACTACAGGATGTTGGCGTCACCTGGCTGGAAGATCCGCTTCATCACGAGAACCTCGAGGGTTTGGCCCAGCTCGCAAACGCTCTCGACTTGGCGGTCACCGGGGGCGAGAACCTCTATACGCTGCACCAGTTTCGCCATACCCTGGAGGCGCGTGCTGTTGACGTGCTGATCCTCGATTTGTTCCGAGTTGGCGGCATTACGCCCTGGCGCAAGGCAGCAGCCCTCGCAGAAGCACATCGGGTACCATTAAGCGGTCATGTCGCACCGGAATTCCACCTGCATCTGTTGGCTGCCGCACCACACGGCGAAATCCTGGAATACATGCCACGCAGCGGGGCAATCCTTCAGGAGATGCCAATCCCTGTCGAAGGGGTGCTGACCGCGCCAAACGGTCCAGGACATGGGCTGGTGCTAAACGAGGCTGCAGTAGAGCGGTACCGGGTCGGATAAGCCTTCACGGCGCATAGGAAATGACTGTAGCAAAGCTACTACAACAACTAACTCGGCCAAGCGCCCCGGCATTCCTAGCATTGTTTACGCTCGATACGATGGCACGGGCAATGCTTATCACAGTGCTGCCTCTGCAAGCCTACACATTGTTGGGGGACGCACAGCTGGTCAGTGTTCTCTACCTCGTCGCCAGCGCGTTCGGCCTTTGTGCCAGTTTATCGGTACCCTGGCTGGTAAAGGCGGTTGGTCGCCGGGGTGCCGCAATTTGCGGCAGCCTTTGCCTTGCGATGGCCGTCGTGCTGTTCGGGGTGCAGGCGCTCTGGGCGCTGCCGCTCGGTCTTATACTGCAGATGTTTGGCGGAGCGGCGATTACAATCTGTCTTAATCTTTTTGTTCTCGACAACGTTCCAAAGGCCGATCTAACACGCTTCGAACCAAACCGGATGCTGCTTGCAGGGTTCGGTTGGATGGCTGGCCCCTATCTCGGCATAGTGCTCTCCGAACGTCTATCTCCCTGGCTGCCCTTTGCATTGAGTGGTGCAATTTCGCTGCTGCTGCTCGGCTATCTGCTGTTGATTGGTGTGCCGCGCGCCAACGATGAACGGAAAGATTCCGGTACTGGGACCAACCCGCTCAGCTTCGTGCGCCGTTTTTTCACGCAACCCCGCCTGACATTGGCCTGGCTTCTATCAGTAGGGCGATCCGCCTGGTGGAACATGTTCTTCATCTATGCCCCGATATATGCAGTCGAAACGGGGCTGGGAAAGGAGGCGGGGGGCATCATCACCTCAGTAGGGTCCGCAGGCCTGTTCACGGTTACCTTCTGGGGTTGGGTGGGGCGGCGTAACGGCATCCGCTGGCTTCTGGTATTGGGCTATGTTGCGACCGCCGTCACTAGCGCGCTTGCTGGTCTGACGATGGTGTGGCCCTATGTCGGCGCGGCGCTCTTGATCGCCTCCGCCTTTGCCGCCAGCATCACTGACGGTCCCGGTAATGTGCCCTTCCTGCGTGCGGTACACCCCCACGAGCGAGCCAGGATGACCAGCGTCTATTCAACCTATCGCGAAACAGGACGACTATCGGTTCCCGCTGTCTATTCGGTTATTCTCCTGGTGTTCCCGCTGTCTGCGGTGTTCATCGCAAGTGGCGCCACCATGCTCATACTAGCACATTTCTCGCGTTATCTGCCCCGGCGTTTTGGTCGTGATCAGCGCACGGCCTAGCGGCACCGTTGGGTTAAGACAGTATCGTGGGCTATCGTATCGAAACGACGTCGCGAACGTAGTGGAGGCACTTCGATGCTGAGCCGAAACGAGCTAATCGAGCTGGTCGAGAAGCGCTATTTTAGCGTAATGGATCAGGGACAGCTGGATGAAACGCTCGCTTGTCTGGCAACGGATTGCGTCTGGCACATCTATCCGGCCGGCACAGTGCTGACCGGGCGTGACCACGAAATCCGCAACGCGTTTGCCGACGCCATGGCCAGGTACGAAACCATGTGGCACGGCAACTTTCAATGGACTATTGACGAGGCAACTCAAAGGGTCGCGGCCAGCTTCGACGTGCGTCTGGTGGACAAAGCGGGCAAGGAAATAGAACTAAGCAACGTGAAACTGTTCCAGGTTAAAGATGGCCGCTTCCCCCGCCTCGATCTCTATTTCTCTACCACAGATGCAATCGTCGCCAAGCCAAGTTGAGCAAAATAGAATGAAAACCAAATATCGTCACTTCACTGTCAAACCGCTTAGCGGTTCCGTAGGTGCACTCATCGAGGGGCTCGACCTCAGCTGCGACCAAGATGCCGATGTCATAGCAGAAATCCGTCAAGCCTGGCTCGATCATCTGGTGATCTTTTTCCGCGACCAGCACCTTAGCGACAAACGGTTGATGACATTTGGGAGGTATTTCGGTGAACTCTACCTGCATCCGAATTTGGCAAAGAAAGGTCCACACCCCGAAGTCATCCATGTTGTAAAAGAACCAGACGCGACGCGGGTCGTTGGGGCGGAGTGGCATACCGATACGGCTCATGTGGAATGCCCACCGATGGGAGCGATCTTGCACGCGTTGGAAACACCTCCGAAGGGAGGCGACACTCTTTTCGCTAACCAATACCTCGCCTACGAAACCTTGTCAGATGGATTGAAAGCAACCCTGAACGAGTTAAAAGCGGTGCACAACGATAGCCGTGTTGCAGGCCCGAGTGCTAACAAAGGCCGTTCGACAGAGACCCGCGACGATGATGCCTGGCGACCTACGGTCAACACGCACCCGGTGGTCCGCACCCACCCAGAGACCGGTCGCAAGTCGCTATACGTCAATATCGCTTCCGCGCACTATTTTGATGGTATGACGAAAGCGGAAAGCGCACCGCTACTGCGCTATTTGTTTGATCACGCGACGCGCCCAGAATTCACATGTCGGTTCAGTTGGACACCAGGTTCGGTTGCCTTCTGGGACAACCGCTGCCTGAAGCATATTGCTGTCAATGACTACCACGGCCACCGACGCGATATGCGAAGGGTTCAGCTTGCCGGTGACCGTCCGGTTTAAAGGTTCCTGAAGGTCGCATTACATTGATAAAGCCGTGATGGGGTCAAAGCACAGCATGGGGATCCATCAAGACCATTGAATGGATAGCGGCTATTGCGCGCTCATCCTCATTCTAAACATGGATAGGGTGAACGGTTTCCGATGGGGACAGCGTAGTCAAAATGCCAGCTTTTGGACGTAAGGGAAGTCGCAGGCCTCCTAAGCTTACGGCGCACCGAGTATGTGGCATTCTTCACCATAACGATCGGCCAGGTTATGCTGTAAATCCCCCGGTCGACTGAGGAGACCACCTTGCGCGGTGCACTGCCGGTTCTTCGCTCGGTGATGCCTGTGGCAATCACCGTCGTGATTTGGCATCAGTAACGGGACGCGCTGGATTGATCGTCTAATCGGCATGCAGTATTGGGCATTCAGGCCTATACTCAGGGTAATCAGAAATTTGTAAAAGGACAGGTAAACATGGCGAATATTGGGTTTATCGGGGTCGGCAATATGGGCGGACCGATGGCGCGTAATTTGGTCAGTGCAGGGCATAGCCTCAAGGCCTTCGACCTGTCTGAGGAAGCGGTCAATTTCGTCGTTCAATCAGGGGCGAAACGGGCGACCTCAATACAGGATGCAGCCAAGGCTGTCGATGTTGTTGTCACCATGCTGCCAGTCGGAGGAAATGTCCGCGAGGTCTTCTTGAATGACGGCATTGTCGCCGCGGCTGACCCGGGGACCCTTTTCATCGATTCGTCAACCATTGATGTGGAAAGCGCATTAGCCGTGCACGAAGCAGCATCAGCCGCTGGCTTCGAGATGATCGATGCACCGGTCTCCGGCGGCACAATTGGAGCCGACCAGGCAACGTTGACTTTTATGTGCGGCGGCGAAAAAGCGGTTTTTGATCGCGCTCGCCCTATTTTGGAAGATATGGGCAAGAACATCGTCTATTGCGGCGGTCCGGGCAAAGGTCAAATCGTCAAGATCTGCAACAATATGGTCGCCGGCATCGCCAATTTGGCCACCGTCGAGGCCTTCGTAATGGGCGAAAAGCTCGGCGTCGATCGGCAGGTCCTATACGACGTGATATCCACCTCGTCGGGTAGCACTTGGATCCTGGAAAAAGCCTGTCCAATGCCGGGGCCCGTGCCCGCGTCAGCCGCGAGCAACAAATTCAAACCAGGTTTCATGGCGAAACTGATGCTCAAGGATCTTCGTCTGTCGCAAGCGGCCTCCCAAATGGCCGGCACCCCGACGCCGCTGGGCGCAACAGCGACCGCAGCCTATCAACAACATGTCAATAACGGCTTCGGCGAACTGGACCAGTCCAGTATCGTCAAGCTGATCGAACCGGCCGACGAATGACCACCAAGAAAGAAACTAAACCTCCGCCAGTGATCATTGAGCCGTATGAGACCCTGCGGCCCTGCCGCAGTCGGATCATCGCAGGCGGGGTCATGGTAGTCGTCGCGTTTGCCCTGATCTTCGTGATATCAGGCTGAAGCACAACAGCGTCGGACCTTCAACATGGGTGCTTATTTTATTCTTGCCCAAATGATCAACGACCTGGACGCCTTTCGCCGAAACCGCATCACGGTAGCAATTCTGCCCCTAAAGAAATATGGGCGTGAAGCGCTTGTCTCATAAATTAACGCAACCCCTTGGAGCATGTCTCAGTGAAAGCCACGGTGTCGATCCTACTTCCGCCACGAGAGGGGATCCTCGCCTTCCAGATTGACCTGTAATAAAAACCAGCAAAAGAAATTCGGCACGCTTTGACGACAAATGCCAATACCTTCATGGCCACGGCCTTCGAAAACCCAAGCTGAGAGACCACACGATGACGATTGAAACCCCCGGTGCGAAAATGCTGTACCTTATCAGGCGGAAGGCCACGACCAGTCGCGAGGAACTAATCGCGCACTGGTACGCCAACCACATGCCGCCAGTGATACAGCGAAATCTTGAAAACAAAGCGGGAGGCAAACCGCACGCCACTCGCTACATAGTCGGCCTCTTCGACCCAGAAGACGATGCGCCAATGATCTGGGACGGCATGGCACAACTTTGGTACGCGGAACCGCTTTCGCATCCGACACAAGCGAGCGCCGTCGTGCCCAATGACAGCTTCCATGAAAAAGTTGAGCCCTATTGGCCCTGGGCAACTCGGGAATATATAGCGATTGATGGTGGGCTCCCGGTTGAGCCCCTAACCCTTAACCCTCCATTTCCCTGCACACGTAGCGGTTTCTATAAACGGACATCGCTTGTGGCCGCAAAAACCGGCACGAATATGGACGCCATGTTCGCTCACTGGCACGACGTCCATCTACCGAATGTACGTCGGACCATGGAGAAGGTCGGCGGCTTCCGATATGTGGTCAGTATGAGCTCGGACTTAACCCACGCGCCCTATGCCGGCGTAGCAGAGCTATACTTCCATGATGAGGCGGGATGGGCGGCATATCAGGACTTGTACACACTCGACGGATTTGAAAAATTCGTCGATGACGCCGCCACTCATCGATTCGCCGGAGGTACGGAGTTGCTTGGGATCGATTCACCTTAAAATCCAGGTAGAACATCCGGGAATTCAGCATGGAATGGTACAGAGACACCTTCATCATCTCGGATGACCGCGACAGGGTCGATGTAGCGGTCGTGGTGCGCCTGTTGCACCAACAGACTTATTGGGCGCGTGACATACCGCCCGAGGCGATCCACCGGGCGATTGAAAAGTCGCTGTGTTTCAGCATCTTAGAAGGTGACAGTTTGATTGGTTTCGCCCGGTTCATCACCGACTACGCTGTCTTCGGTTATCTGGAGGACGTCATTATTGACGCAGACTTTCGCGGGCAAGGGTTGGGGCAATGGCTGCTAGACTGCATGCTCGCTCACCCGACCATATCGTCTTTGAAAAAGCTGATGCTTGCGACCAAAGATGCACACAGCCTATACGAAAAATGCGGCTTCGCATCACCGACACGTCCAGAATGGATCATGGAGCGCTATAATACGGGGGCTTTCCGGAAAAACTCGGCATAATCGGGGGAATCAAACCGCTTGTGCACATATGCATTGTCCTGAACGGAACACCTTGTTGGCTGTGTTATCTGCCGCCCTCGCCAGCGCAACTTTACTTGTCAGGTTTGTGCACCTTGCCCATCGACGGCGACAGTTTTACTGAATTGTCGGTCGTTATCCGCTTGGCCACGGCAGGCGCCGGGTAAAATGAAGGTGACCATTTCTGGGTCCATACAGGACGATTTTTGTTTCAAGCCGCTCGTGGAAGGCCCTCGGACATGCGCCCTTTAAAGTGCGGCATAACTTTAGTCGAAAAGAGGCGTGCTGCTTTGGCGTGCGGGTAGCCGGATAGGCAGAAACTCGAGCACCCGGCCTCTACAAACTCATCCAAGGTATCGGCAATTTGTTTCGGTGTCCCAACAACGGCGATACCTGCGCCAGAGCGAACCATTGAAATGCCGGTCCAAAGATGCGGATGGATCTTCATCTCGTCACCGGATTCTTCCAATAACTGCCAAACTCGCTGGTTCGCCTCCGATGTTTTGCGAATACTTTCGACACCAGCTTGGCCTTTATTGGAATTAAACAGTTGAAATTTTTTCGCCCCGGCAACCAACTTATGCGCATCATCCCAGGCTTCGTCCTCACTTTCGGCGCAGACGATTTGTAGCCTCATACCGAAGCCGAGCGCTTCCTCGCGTCCGTATTTAGCAGCACGCCGACGCATGTCCTTGATGTTATCCGCGATCACTTCCGGTTTATCGCCCCAGAACAGGTGAATCGTAGAGTGTTTAGCAGAAATTTCCTTAGCTTGGTCGGAGCCCCCGCCGAGAAAAAACGGTGGGTGCGGTTGCTGCAGGGGTTTCGGCTGGGTCACCTGATTAACATTGTAATGTTTTCCCTCAAAGCCAATCGGCTCATCCGATGCCCAAAGCCGCTTCATGATCTCGACTTCTTCGTCCATTTTTTCATAACGGACTTGCTTGTTATCAGAGATACCATCTGCCTGTGTATCGGCATCGCTGATCCCTGCAATCAAGTTGATGCAAAGACGACCCCCGGTCAGTTGATCCAGGGTCGCGTACATCTTGGCCGACAGGGAGGGGTTACAGTAACCGGAGCGCAACGCGATCAACGGAGCGATTTTCTTGCTGCGCGCTGCGTAGAATGACGCTGTTACCGTTGCCTCCCAACAGGTTGCGTTAACTGGCATTAAGAGATATTTGAAGCCGCCTTCGTCAGCGGCCGTAACGACCTCTTCAAACATTTCCGAGCTTTGCGCAATACGCTGATCCGGATCGGCAAGGCAGGTACTATCCCCACTGGTCGGCAGAAACCATCCGAATGTCAGGTCATCCATCGCGTCCTCCTCGATCGTTTGGGAAAAGAGTGCCTTTCAGAGTTTGAAGGCACGATCAACACCCTTTGTATTTTCTGCTAAGGCATGACTGAGCGAGCTTCTTAGCTGCAACAACTTCCGCCTTACTCATCAGCTTGGTCAAGTGGTGGGTAACTTCAGTACCGTACTTGCTCCCTCGGGCCGATGCCAAGCTGGCCCACATGTAGGCGTAGTTCCGATCTTTGTTAATCCCTTTGCCAATATTGTACATCACCGCCAAATTCCACATGGCTTCGAGATACCCACGCTCAGCTGAGCGCTGGTACCACATTACTGCGGCTTTATCGTCTTGGTCGACGCTAATCCCCTTTCGGTACATCCAGCCCAATTTATACTGCGAAGGCGCATGGCCCTGCGCAGCACCACGTCGATACCAAGCTTCCGCCGTCTCTAAATTTCGGTCAACACCACGTGCCAATTCGTATAGGAGGCCCAACCTGTATTCCGCATCGGCATATCCTTGACCAGCCGCCATCTCCCAGAATTTGCGCGCATTTTCATAGCTCACTGGCACGCCAAGGCCGCGGTAGTGCATTTTGCCCATGTTAAATTGCGCGCGCGCGTAGCCTTGATCGACAGCACGCTGAAACCATTGCAACGCCGCCGCCCGATCCCAAGGCACGCCATAGCCATGGGTGTGCAGGAAACCTAGTTGATCCTGGGCATCCGGCAAATTTTGGTTCGCCGCCAATTTAAACCACTTCGCTGCCGTCTCGTAGTGTTGCGGGACACCATGTCCCTCTTGATATTTAAGCCCCAGATCAAACTGGGCACGCGGATTCCCATTTTCCGCGGCTTCCAGGAGGGACTGAAGGCTATTTGCCCAACTACCATTGATAAGTCCAACAAGGAGTGCCGTCGTCAGGCAAAGCGTCGTTATGGTGGATTGCATGAATTGTGCCTGACAATTTATTTGGTAACAAAACAGATGCGTGCGGGAACAAAGCGTCAAAGCGCCGCTTATAGCCTCTTAAAGAAAGTGTGGCACCACATCCTCGGTAAAACGGATAAAGCTCTCGTGTCCCAGCGGTGCGATCATGAGGTAGTCCATCTCGTTGGTTTCGCGCAATCGTTCGATGTCGTCAATTATTTTTTCCGGTGAGCCACACAACGCGCAATCGTTGACGTAACGCTCAACCGGGTCCACGTTTTCACGCTCGGCCGCGATCATCGCCTCATTAGACTGGGTTTTTCCTTCGGCGGCTGCTTTCTCACCACCACGGATATTGCTGCTTTTCTTCAAATAGCTGCCGAACATAAACTTCGCCCCATTACGGCCAAGTTCAAATCCTTCTTCCATCGTCTTTCCTATCCCAACGGTGCGGGTCAGCGGAATACTGCGCCCGTCGAAACTGTAGCCCGACGACGCCAACGCATCCCTATAGAGCTGCCGTTTCGCGAAACTTTCCGCATGTGTGGAATGTGGGCCTTGCAGGATCGAAAACCCTTGGGTCGCAGCCCACTCTATAGAACCTTCCGACGTCGCACCGATCCAAACTGGCATATCTTTCTGATACGGCTTGGGAAGGACTTCGATATCGTTGTATTCAAAATACTTCCCTTTGTGTGAAAATGAACCTTCCTGCCAAGCCTTAACCACGACCTCTACGCTTTCACGGAATTTTGGGTAGCTGTCCTCCGACGGTACGCCGAAGGCCTCGTGCTCCTTGGCATCAAATCCGCGGCCAGCACCCCAATTGACCCGGCCCTTAGTAAGTTGGTCAAGCAACGCTACCTCTTCGGCCAACCGCAGAGGATGATAGAAGGAGGCGAGCGAAATGCCGGTGCCGATCCTAAGGTTTTTTGTATGGGCGGCGAGATGCGCACCCATGATGTGAACTGAGGGACACGCGCTGTAGGTGCTGAAATGGTGTTCCGCCAACCACACAGCGTCGAAGCCGGTTTTATCCATAAGTTCGATGCGGTTGAAAGCGCGCTCATACACCTGTTCCAATGGGATACGCCGACCAGGCCAGGCAAAGAACTGCAACACCCCAAACTTCATGACAACCCCGCACCGTTACTTCGGTGTCTACGGTATCAGAGGAGGTCTAGAGGGGCCAGCGATGACCATGGTTTCGTTGATTTCGCGACGCTAAGCTGAGTACCGGCAGAATTCCATTTTACGGCTGCTCGCTATTTTTTGCCTTCCCTGCTTCGTCCACGAATTGCTGCATCATTGAAGTGTTCAAAGCCACTCATAGGGGAATACACGATCGCAGCGGCCGCTACAGCCCCTGGCGAACCCGAGGGAAGACCTCTTCCGACAGGAGCTGCATGGTTTCGATCGATCGCGCAACCTCAAGTCCCGGCCAATGCATACTCATCACGATGTGGTTCATCCCAACCCGCTTGTTGAAGGCGATGATTTGCTCCGCCACATCGTCGGGCGACCCGATGAAGAAGCGATCCTTGAGAAGTTCTTCGAAAGGTTGACCAAGCTCATCCTTGCTGTCCGGTCGCGACCGGCCCAAGCCCCAGGCGTGATAGGCCTTGTATTTTGTCATGATAGGTTCCTTTGCCAGCCGGTACGCCTCCTCCCGCGTCGGCGCGCAAAACACCTCGCGCCGAAAGGGAAACTCTTCCGGAAAAGGGCGATCCACTGCGTCAAGCGCCCGCTTGTAGGTCTGCACCTGGCTTTCCAGCTCGTCTAACCGATCGTTGGGGCCAGGGTACCAGCAGGTCCCCATTTTCGCCGCCCGCCTGATTACAGCATCTGCGCTGCCACCAATCCATATTGGCGGGGTCGGTTTCTGCACGGGCTTGGCGGAGCAACTCGCTTCCTTGAGCTCGAAATGCGACCCCCTCATAGTGACTATCTCTTCCGTCCATAGCCGCTTAATCGCATCTAGGTTCTCCTCGAACCGCTTGGCGCGGTCACGCGGAGTAGTCCCAAAGGCCAGGAACTCAACCTCTCGATAGCCGACGCCGCAGCCAAAGATAAGTTTGCCGTTGGTCATGATGTCGAGCGTACCAAGCTGTTCGGCCACGTCGAGTGGTTTGTGCATGGGCAGAAGCAGCACCCCCGTATTCAACCTAAGGCTTGGCGCCTCGGCTGCAACTCGACAAAGGAATGGTACTTGCTGTAAATCCTGCAAAGGATGGGTACTGTAATGCGCACCCTTGGTGATCGAGTGGTATCCCCACTTCTCCGCTAAGCGGGCCTGCTCCAACATCTCCGCAAACCGTGCCGCGACATCGTCCCTTTGGGGAAACTGCCCGCGCATCATGATCCCAAATTCCATACTTCCTTATCTCCATTCACAGGGACGATAGGTCCAGTGACAGTTCGTATACGCCGCCCTCCACCTCTTTGGTGATAACCTGGCGCAGGTGATCTGCTCTCTCGCTTGGTCAAAAGTCAACGTCAACTGACCTTAAAGCTCGAACCTTTTGTTGGGGGCTTCGGTAATACGAAGACAGAATTCGTTAATGCCTTTGCCGCCTATGTATCGGAAATTTGAAATTCTATTTCTCTGTTAATCAGCCCGGCGTCAACAATCCTTATGCCGCCGCCGACCACTGTTCGTCGGAGATAAACTGCGGGCAGCTGTTGATCTTCAACCTGTCCTCCAGCTTGGGATCTTTCGCCGGCGCGCATTCATTATCGAAAATCATGGTCGTCCGATCGACCGCATCATACGGCTGCCAATGCGGCAAGCGCGGATTGTTCGGGTTGCCAGTCCGGACGAATGCTAGCCAGGTGTCCATAACCGTTCCCATCAATTCAGTCTGCTCCGGACCTACACCGACGAATTCCTTGGCGATCTCCACGTTTCCAAATACGAAGGGTATACATAGCGTATGCGGCGTCATCAGCATGCCACCTAGCACCGGGGTCTTCCAGGTGAACTCGTACAGCCATGCTGGCGCACCACCTTGTTTGGACTTGCGCTCAGCCGCCTCGATCGCGTTTCGACGATACATGTGATCGCTGGAAATGTAGTTGTAGAGATCACGTTCAGAGGCGCCGTCGCGGCGCGTTCCGTAGTCCGCGATCAGGTCCCGAGCCACCTCGTCATCTATTCCGACGAAACGCGCGACATCGGCCTGCAGTTGGGACATTGTCAGCGGGCGCTTTTCGGGGTCTAACACGATGTCGTAAAAACTTTTCTCCGTTTCACAAGAGCCTATAAGCAAGGGAATGTCGGACGCGAGATCTGGCGCAGCCAGATCGAAGGGATGGTTGCGAATCCAATGTCCATCGACGACCGGTCGGAAACTGTCATTGCCGTAGTTAGCCTCAACCGTAGCCTTGTAGCTGGCCAACAGCGTATCCAGCGCGACCCCGCGTATCGCGTCTGCACTATCGGCTCCAACCTCCTGCATCAACTGCCGGGCCGCGCGATCTGCATTCTCCGCTGAGGCAAGCCGTAGATGGGAAGAACTACTTTGCATGATCGCCTTGTGGAAAAGGCCCTTGGCCGCCGGCATTGTCATTATAACCGCAACCTTGGAACCGCCGCCGGACTGGCCAAAGATCGTCACATTGCCGGCATCGCCACCGAATTCACCGATATTATCGCGTACCCATTCCAGGGCCATGACGATATCGAGCATGCCAGCATTGCCGCTGTCCGCAAAGGTGTCACCGCCCGCACCGACCAGGTGGCAATAGCCGAAAGCGTTCAGCCTATGATTCAAAGTCACCACAACCACATCACCGCGCCGTGCCAGATTGTTCCCATCTAGCCCAGTTGCACCCCCCGATCCTGCCGTATAACCGCCACCATGCAGCCATACCATGACTGGACGTTTGCCTCTGTCATTTACCGCCGGCGTATAGACATTAAGCGCCAGGCAATTTTCCCCCGACCGGGTCGTATCACGGATCCAAGCATTGGCGGGGCGAATGGCGCGGTCTAACTGCGGCGCCTGGTCGCCCAGCGACAGTGCATCACGAACGCCTGTCCATTGTTGCGGTTTGCGCGGCCGCATAAATCGCCCTGGGCCCGCCGTCGACTGGCCGTAAGGGATACCCTTGAAACTGATAATACCGTTGTCATACGAGCCGCGCACACGACCCGGTTCAATTTCGACTGTATCTTCGGTCATAGGAATTTCCTCACCCGATATGGTTGATCCGCGCTTCGGTCGCAACCTTGCCGTCCTTGGCAAGACATATGGCCGTCCAACTTCCATCCCGGTCGTCGACCCGAACCGTCAACTGGTCGTCCCAGAATACCGGTCGGCGGAAATAGATATCGAGATCAAGGGATTGCGGTTTGAATTCTCGCCAAATAGCCGCAGCGAGGTAATGTACCCCCATGCCACCGCCGATGATTGGTGCGCGAAAGCCGCCAGCCCTCGCAGCGGCTGGGTCATAGTGGATCGGATTTCCTGTAGACCGATATCCCTTTACGCGATCCGGTGTCATTTGAACGTCGCTAATATCCCGCAAGACTGACGGATCCTGGACTACCGGCGGCGGCCGTTCGCCCGCACCACGCTCGCCCGACTTGGCTGGGTCTGGGCGCAGCGAGCATCGCTTCGCTGTCAGAGCTTTACCGCCGTCCCGTCCAGCGAAATCAACTTCGCTGGTTACCGCCTGTCCGCGCGGCACTTCCTCGATATCGGTAACCCGGCCAGAAACTTGGATATCCGTATCGACGGTCAACGGTCTATGCTGCACCAGCTGTTGCACCATGTTGACATTGCCATCCGCGGTGATGCCGCTTTCGACCCCAGCATGAATGGCTATCCCAATGAAGAAGGACGGATCGATAACATCACCAAAATCCGCAGGGTCGATGCCGCATACTGTGAGAGCCCGTTCCTGTTCAGCGCGCGGCACCATAGTAGTCTGTGGACGGTATTCGAACCCTTTATACGGAGCAATCCACTCTATATCGGGCGACTGTTCCCACATTGGCCTATAGGTCCCGGTATTTGTCTATGGTGTCGGCCCAGGGAGCGACCTCATCGATATTGTTGATGATCCCAGCGACACCAAACATCGGTAGCACGGGAACTAACAATCGCGTAACGCCACAGGCGGCCAATTCTGGGATAGTGTCAAGATCTTCTGGCAAACTCGCGGTGATCTCAATTGCGTCGGGATCGCGACCGTGTTCTTCAGCCGTCCGCCGCGCTAGGTCGATCAGTTCCGGCGATGCCCCGCGCGCAGGAAAAAATCCGTCACCTAGCCTTCCTGCGCGCCGCGCCGCCGCCTTTGAATGGCCTCCAACAATAATGGGAATCGTCCGGTTAACCGGTTTTGGTTGGCTGTTTACAGCAGTAAACTTGGTAAATTCGCTTTCGTAGGTTGAATGGTCGGTCGCCCATAGCTCCTGCATGGCATAGATATAGTCGTCGGTGCGTTGGCCGCGATCACCGAAAGGCACGCCAATCGCGTTGAACTCTTCCTCCAACCAGCCGACGCCGATGCCCAAGAGGACACGCCCTCCAGACATCAGATCCAGAGTCGCGATCTGCTTCGCCGCAACCACCGGATTGCGCTGCGGCACGATCAAGATACCAGTCGCCAGATTAATCTTCGACGTCCCCGCCGCAACATAGGCCATCCAGATCAACGGATCGGGGATCGCCATATCGTTTTTGCCGCCGGCCATTTTGCCGTCATCGGAGTACGGGTAAGCCGATTTGTAACCTTCTGGCACGACCACGTGGTCAACCGTCCATGCCGACTCAAAGCCTGCCGCCTCGCCTGCTTGCACCAGTTCGATCGCGTTCGCAGGATAGACATACCGTCCTGCATTGCAGTATCGCAGGCCAAATTTCATCTGCGTTCCTTCCCTGTATTTTCTTAGTTATTATAGGATCTCGGCGCTCACCGTCCTAGGCTATCCGCTTGGCCACTTTTGCGGGCACCGACAAATCCTTCATCATCCGTGCCATGCCAATCGCTGGAATGATCGCAAGGAAAGCCATTACAGCCAGGACAGCAAAAGCGTCCTGAAAGCCCCGAGTGCTGGCCTGCGCCAAGATTACGTCACCCATGAATTGCAGCGCAGCTGGCTCCCGCGCGACCTCAGGCACACCGGCTTCAGTGAATAGGTGGACGATCGCTTCACGCAGTTCTCGGCTGGTCTGATTGAAACTAGTTTGCAACGAGACGAAAGCATTGCCGTGGAAGGGGATGCGAAGCTCCAAGAATACGATGACCGCGTTTGCGCCGACCGCACCACCGAGCTTACGCGTGAAATTGAGAGAGCTTGATCCCTGATGAATTTGATCCTTCGGCAATGAGCTTAGCGCTGTCGCGTTGGTGACTGGCCGTGTGAATGCCGATCCGGCGCGCATAAATAACGTAAATATGACAACAGTCCAAAAAGGCGTATTTACATCCATAGTAGCCATCAGCGCAAAGGACAACGAGTAGGAAAGTAGGCCCGCATAAACCAGATACTGGGCCGGAATAATGTCACCGAGCCTACCCGAGATCGGAAACAGCACCAGCATCAGTAGACCCGACGGCACCAACAGCAGACCTGAATGGAGCGGTGTGAACCCTTGGATCTGCTGCACGAACAATGGCAGCATAATCGTCGAGGACAGGAAGGCGCATTCGGTGAAGAAAGCGATCAACGCCGCGGCGGTAAACTGCATATTGGTGAATAGCTTCAGGTTCACCAGTGGTTCGGCAATCGTAACCTGCCGATAGATGAACCCTATACAGCCCGTGGTTCCAACGGCGAATAGTATCAGTATGTCATTCGACGTCCAGCCAAGTCGCTGGCCATAACTGAAGCCAAGCAGCAGGCCGACCAAGGCCGCGGCAAGCAGGGCGACCCCCAGGAAATCGAACTTTGGTAGGAAGCGTGGGGTCGGCCGACTTGGCAAGAAGAAGGCACTGAGCACCATGGCCGCAAAAGCAGAGGGCAAGGTCAGTAGGAAGATGTAGCGCCAGTTGAAGATATCAATCGCGAGGCCGCCCAATGTCGGGCCGAGAGTCGGCGCGATGACCATGCCGGTGGCGAAGATGCCCATGGACAGGCTCTTTCGCCCTTCCGGGAACACCGAGAAGACGACTGCCATGCCCAGGGGCTGCAACACACCAGCAGACACACCCTGTGTGACCCGGCCGACGATCAAAGTCGCTGTGTCAATCGCGAGCCCACTCATTGCCGCGCCAAGCAGAAACAGGCTCAGAGCCACTATATTAGCGATCCGCTCTCCGAAAGCCTTGATCATCCAAGCGCTGAGAAGCATACCCAGCGTCTGGGAGGCAAAATACCCGGTCGACAACAGCTGTGCTTGGTCACGGCCCAAGCCAAATGCACCCATCAAATCGGGGAAAGCGACATTGACCGTGGTACTCGCAAGTCCCCCCGTCATCGCCCCCATGACACAGGTGATCGTCGCAAGCCACCGGTAGGCTGGACCGTAACGTCGGAAAAGGGCGTCTAGATTCTCAGTGGGCAAAGTGGCGCGATATCTCGTTGCGAACCGGTACAATCTTAAAGACGAACGTCTTTCAGGACAAAAGTGGTGTAAGCTCCAGGCTTTGCCGGTCATATCGATTGTTATACAGTCCGCCCGAACCCCTACCTTTACAGGAGTATGCTTATGCCTGACTCGGCGATTTTGCCTGACGAGTCACTTATTCTGCCTGACCTGCTTGGCACCTGCGCCGAGGCGCAGAGGTCTGTCGACGCCTTTGTAGAAACAGCCCGCGCCCGGGTAGCAGCGATGGTAACGGTTGACGGCAGGGTCAGCGGTGAACGCCTCAATGAAGAGCAGTACGCAGGGCACGGCTTGTCCTGGATAGTGACCTATGCAACGGGCTTGCGGGAGCTATTACATTGGGCCGAGCGACTGGAACACGCGGGTCAACGCGGCGAGATCGAGAACTTGATCCTGCAAGCTGCCTATGGCGAATACATAAATCAACTTCGGTCCGGCCTAGCGATTAGCCAGGGCGAGATCGTCCGTCCGGGCGATATGGGCATGAGCGATGCGGACATTGCATCCCTGGCTTCGGGCGCATCAGAAAGATTACTGACGGAAGGCAACACCAACAAAGTGCGGATGCGGATAGCCACGCTGATTGAGGCGGGCGAGTTTGGGAACCCCAATTATGGCGACGAAACTCTGGAAATGATTGCCGATCAGTTTCACCGCTTTGCCGACGAGCGGATAATTCCAAACGCCAATGAGTGGCACCGTCAGGATCAGCTCATCCCAATCCAAGTGATCGACCAAATGTCGGAGATGGGCGTCTTCGGCCTCACTGTACCGGAGGGCTTTGGCGGGCATGGGCTAGGTAAAGTCGCCATGTGCATTGTCACCGAGGAACTGTCCCGCGGCTATATCGGCGTTGGCTCACTTGGCACGCGACCCGAAATCGCTTGTGAACTCATTCGTTTGGGTGGCACGGAAGAGCAGAAGAAGTATTGGTTGCCAAAGATCGCCTCTGGCGAGGTCTTGCCGACCGCCGTCTTCACGGAACCCGGCACCGGCTCAG
Source organism: Rhodospirillaceae bacterium (assembly GCA_002717185.1). The sequence goes on along the minus strand of PBDC01000037.1, from coordinate 12,038 downwards.
ATTTGGGTAGTTTACGAACTCGCGCAACTCTCGAGAACGGCACCTATAGGGTTTACGGCAACAAGACTTGGATAACCCACGCCGCACGCACCGATGTTATGACCTTGCTAGCACGCACGAACCCTGATGTGCCGGGCTACAAGGGGCTTTCTATGTTTATCGCGCCGAAGCCGCGCGGCAGCGACGAAGACCCCTTCCCTGCGGACGGCATGTCAGGCGGCGAGATCAACGTGCTCGGTTATCGAGGCATGAAAGAGTATGAAATCGCCTTTGACGGCTTCGAGATCACGCCGGAAAACCTGCTTGGCCAGCAGGAAGGCGACGGCTTCAAACAGCTGATGGCGACCTTCGAATCAGCCCGCATTCAGACTGCCGCTCGTTCCGTTGGGGTTGCCCAAAGGGCGATGGAACTGGCGCTGCAATATGCTACCGACCGGCAGCAGTTCGGCCAGGCGATCTACAGATTTCCGCGGGTCGCTGGCAAAATCGCCTGGATGGCGGTGGAGACGATGATTGCCCGGCAGCTCAGCTATTTCGCAGCGCGCGAGAAGGATTCTGATCGGCGCTGTGATATCGAGGCTGGCATGGCCAAGCTGCTAGCCGCCCGCGTCGCATGGTCCAACGCAGACAACGGCGTCCAGGTGCATGGCGGCAACGGCTATGCCGAGGAATTTGAAATTAGCCGGGTGCTGTGCGATGCGCGCATTCTCAACATTTTCGAGGGCGCGGCTGAGATCCAGGCGCACGTCATCGCGCGAGGCCTACTGGAACGGCGGAACTGAGGGAGGATAAGTGATGAAGATAAAGCGAATCGAACATGTCGCCATTGCGGTAAACAATATTGCGGACTCCATGAAGATGCTTGAGGATACGTTCGACCTCAAACTCGATTTCGACGAGCAGATCGGCCAGACCAAGCTTGCCATGTACCCGGTCGGCGAGACCTACATCGAACTCCTTCAGGCCTTGGGACCGGAATCTGGCACGTCGCAATGGATTGAAGAGAAAGGCCAAAGCCTATTCCATCTCTGCTTCGAAGTAGAGGATATTGACGGCGCGCTGGACGAATTACGTGAAAAAGGTGTCAAGTTGCTCGACGAAACGCCTCGTACGGGTCATGGCGGCGCCCGCATTGCTTTTCTCAACCCAGAGTCGACCGGCAACATCCTGATAGAACTGGCTGAAATCCCGGTGGGACACTAAGGAGAACTTTCATGCTGGCCGCGATAAAACCCGAAACTGTCACCGCGCCGGTCAAATTCTCTGTCGACACCGGCAAGACCCCGGTTACCCTGGTCACAATGCCCGGTGTTCCCCAGATTCCACCAAGCCACGAGTACGAGTCGCACGACGTCGATATCATAAACGGGCGGCCAGATGCCGACCGGTTCGAACTTGACCGCGAGGGTTTCGCGTTCCGGCAATACGACAGCGCGGTCAAAAATTTCTACGATGATGACGAGGTCCGGGCCATCTATTATCCAGAGATGGAGCGGTTAGTGGCGCAGGCAACGGGGGCGTCCAAGGTCGTCGTTTTCGATCACACAATCCGCGTGCAGAATGAAGCGGCGCGGGTCACGCGCCAGGTCCGCGGCCCGGTTAACGGCGTCCATAACGACTTCACGGTTAACTCAGCGCCGCAGCGCGTCCGAGATTTGCTACCACCGGACGAAGCCAAAGCGCGACTGCAGAACCGCTATGGATCAGTCAATATATGGCGGCCGTTACGCGAACCAGTGCAAGACCGCCACCTGGTAATCTGCGGCTATGGCGATATGGAGGACGGTGATCTGATTGCTTCCGAGCGGCGATATGGCGACCGGGTGGGCGGTGTCTACCGTTTGACCTACAACCCCTCACAGCGGTGGCACTATTTTCCCGATATGATGTGCAATGAGATCATACTGCTGAAGTGTTTCGACTCACTAACCAACGGCACTGCCCGTTGGACGGCACACGGCTCGTTCGACGACCCGAACGCGCCCCCGAACACGGCTGGCCGCGAAAGTATAGAAATCCGGACGCTCTATTTCTTCGATAACTAATCAGTCCTTGGCGGCGGCCGCTGCAACACGACCGACCCGCAACTGCGTCACACTCGCCACGCAGATTAGATACATAACTGCACCGGCCAGGAAAACGCCGCGATACTGGCCACCATCCATTAACCAGCCGAATAGCAGCGGCGCCAGCGCGCCTCCCAGATCAAGTCCGGAATAAACAAATCCGAAAACCTTGCCGGTCGCCCCTTCTGGCGCTGCGGCACGGACCAGGATATCACGCGAGGCGTGAGTGACGCCGCTGAAGAAGCCGACGCAACCGAATAGGGAAATATTGATGGCCATNGGCATGGCAACGAATCCAACTNTCGCCATGCTGACCGCGCAGAGAAACAANCCGACACCAGCGATCATCGCNTGTCTTTGGTAACGGTCGGCGAGNTCNCCACCAATCAGATTNCCTACCGCCGCTGCACCGAGATAGGCNGTCATGCCTGCCGTCGCCANCGCCAGNGGCGCGTCGTAGATTTCGATGAACGCCGTGCTAGAGAAGCTCTGAATNCCGATCATCGCAGCTGAAACCAGNGCAAAATANGTGAAAGCTGCCATCAGCGGCCGACTGAGAATGAGCCCCAGGTAGAAACGCACGCCTGGTATCGCCGTCGCTTCCGGCGATCCGACTGGCATGCGAAGCACTGCGCGATAGCGGTAGATTAGCGCCGCCGCAAACAGTCCGATACCGCCCGCCGTCATCAGAGCAACCCGCCATCCCGCAATACTGGCGACACCATAAAAAACTATAATGGGCGACAGCACGTAACCGCAGGTTCCCGCGAAGCCATGCACCGCATAGGCCCGGCCCATGCGCCGCGGATCGACCTTGGCAGAGAGGATCGACAGATCCGCGGGGTGGAACACGCTGTTGCCTACCGCCGCGATCATGACCAACGGCAGGAGCATCCAGTAGCTTGGCACCAAACCCATAAGGAACACGCAGGTCGCCATAGTGGTCACGCCAAACAACATCAATCGGTCACCACCATACCGATCCACGAGAATGCCCGCGAAGGATTGACATATGCCAGACGTGCCGTACAAGGCGGTAACAAGTAGCCCCAGCGCCGTGTAGCTGACATCGAATTCCGACTTGAGCAGCGGGAACAAGGGCGCCAGTGCGATCTGATAGAAATGCGACATCAGATGAGCGAAGCCTACAAGACCGATGATCAACGCGTCGGAACGGCCCGGCTGTGAGGTTGTGTAAGCCATCTGGGTCGCGCGTTATACGCCCCGCACCTTCGGTAACATTAGAAACGGCCAGGGGCTAGGAACATCCCCCATCGGCACTTCGATAATAGTCGGCCGCTCTAGCGCCAGCGCCTGCTTGATTTTGCCTTCAAGCTGCTCCGGTTTCTCCACTCGCAGTCCAGCAGCGCCGAAGCTCTCCGCATAGGCGACAAAGTCTGGATTCGTCAATTCACTTGCGATGACCTTGTCGTCATACATCTGCTGCTGGATCCGCCGCACATTTCCATAAGCCCCATCAGTGAAGACGATTGTCACCAGATTAATACCGTGATGGACGGCGGTCGCAATCTCGTTACCCGTAAACAGGAACCCACCGTCACCGGAGACGGAAACGACCGGCTCGTCAGGCTTCACCGCCTTAACACCCAGCGCTGCCGCATAGCCCCAGCCGAGTGTGCCCATATATCCGGATGAGACAAATGTTCGCGGTTTGTAAGTCGGATAGGCTAGACGGCTGACATAGCCCGGCTGGGTCAGCTCATCCACATAGATGCCGTCTTCGCCGAGGGCCTCACGAATTGCCGCCAGCCACTCAACCTGCGGTGTCAATCCGCCAAACTCTTCGGACATCGCATCTGCCGTTGCGGCGATCTTCTGCCAACGTGTCCGTTGCACTTTGCGCGTCTCGAGTGCCGATACGAGCCTGCCCGTTTCCGCAGCGGCGTCGCCGATGATGGCGACATCCGCAGGCGCGATGCGGGTCACTTCCTCAGGATCGATGTCGATTCGGAGGATCTTCAAATCGTCATCGGTTCCCCAACCCTGCAACTGAGCGCTCAGTCGCGTACCTATGCCGATTACAAGATTAATTTCGGGCCACAGACGGTGGCCGAAGGGACCTGTTTGTGCCAACGGATGACGCCCATCAAGCACACCCTGCCCGTTACGGTAACATACAACCGGCGCTTCCAGCCTTTCGGCTAGCGCTTGGATCTCCGCACTGGCACCTTGCGCGCCACCTCCTACGACAATCAGAATATGCTCGGCCTCATCGATCAGCGTGACGGCGCGCGATATGTCCTCAAGGTCGGCTTCCGGGGCAGACACCGGCACCGACGCCTCGGCATAGCCGACATCAGCTTCGTCATTCCAAACATCCATCGGCACTTCGATCCCAACGGGACGCGGCCGCCCAGACTGCATCTCACAGAATGCCATCGCCATCTGAGATGCGGCGTCGCTCGCCGAGGAGATGCGGCCAGACCATTTCGTCAGGCGCGACATGATGCCCATCTGATCCGGCAGTTCATGAAGCTGGCCATAGCCTTTACCAATTGCCGCCGTTGCCACCTCGCCCGCCAGGCACAACACCGGTGCCCCGGTCGCGTAGGCGGTCGCTAAAGCGGATGTTGTGTTGAGGAACCCTGGCCCTGGCACCACGGCGAAGCCTTGCGGTTTCCCCGTCGCCAATGCCGCGCCAAGCGCCATATAGGCCACACCTTGTTCGTGCCGAGCATTGATCGCCTTTATTTCGCTGTCATACAGCGCGGCAAAGAACGGGTCGTTTTGGATGCCAGGAAGACAGAAAAGTGTCTCGATACCGTTCACGGCAAGCGACTCGACCACGATCTTCGCTGCTGATTTTATTGCCATGTCCCGAACGCTCCTCTGATCCTCCGGCGCTTCAATTGTTTATACCGCAGGTAATGGCGTACACATGCAAGTTTTCGTTGCCGTGCCGACGAGCGGCCACGATCATGGCCCGGCAAACCGAAGGGGAAGACGAAATGCTCGAACTCACCAACGCCGATTGGTCTTTAGGTGCCCGGCCAGCCGTGCGGTCAGTGCACGGGGTAGTCGCTGCCTCTCATCCACTAGCGGCGAACGCCGGCGCCGAGATGTTGCGATGGGGCGGCAACGCCTTCGATGCTGTAGCCGCAACAACGGCGGCTCTTAACGTCGTCGAACCATTTATGTCCGGCCTCGCCGGCGCCGGCGCCGCAACATTCTTCCAAGCAAATACCGGTGAAGTTTCCTGCCTCGATTTCATTCCCCCCGCCCCTGCCGGGCTTAACCCGTCAGAGATGGATGGCAACGTAGCCCAGACAGGCCCCCTTGCGCCCTGCACTCCCGGCAGTCTAGCCGGCTGGTATGGGCTTCAGAACAGTTACGGCAAACTGTCTTTCTCCGACGTATTGCAGCCCGCCATAAAGCTGGCAACAGATGGGTATCCTATTTCGAAATTTTTCATCGCAGAGACAGTTGACCATGCTGACCGGATCAAAGACCCGGAATGGCATCGAGTGTTCAGGCCAAGCAGCCGGTGGATACCCGGTGATATCCTGAAACTACCAGACCTGGCGGCTACACTGAGCAAGATCGCTGACGAGGGTATCGGCTATCTGTACGGCGGTGAGCTGGGGACGAAACTGGCGCAGCACATGAAATCGGTCGGCGGCGTGATCACGATGGGCGACCTGCAAGCTGTCGACCCAACTTTGGAAACGCCAATAAAGACGACCTATCGCGACCGACTTGTTCATGTTCCGCCACCGCCAGCAGAATCCTTTCAGGTACTACTGGCCCTGCGCATCCTGAATTCCTTCGATGTTGGTTCGCTGGGATTATTAAGCGCACCGCATCTAGATCTCGTTTTCCGGGCGATCCGCATCGCGGCCGGGCTGCGCATCCAACACAACCGCTGCAGTCCTGAAGACGCCGAAGCGCTCCTTTCGGATATGGCAGCCCACTTAACTCGGGCAGGAGATGGCGTCCCTGTTGAGGGACCAACAGAGAAATGGTCCGGCGACGCCGATTTCGCCACCGACTCACCTAAAGAAAATACAACATCCATGTCTATCGCCGACGCCGAAGGGAATATGATTTGCCTTACACAAAGCCTGGGCTCAGCCTACGGATCCGGCGTGATGATCCCCAGCACCGGCGTAATCCTGAACAATTTCCTAAACTGGACAGACCTGAATCCTAAATCTCCAAACGCCCTGCAACCAGGGCAACGGATTGCCATGTGCTTAGCACCATCGATCTCGACCCGAGATGGCAAAGGCATCCTGGCGCTTGGCACGCCAGGCAGCTACGGCATCCTGCAAACCCAGGTCCAGGCAATGGTCGGACATGTGGATTTCGGATTGGACATTCAGGCGGCAATCGAGATGCCCCGCGCACGCTTGTGGGACGGCAAGCAGATCTATCTGGAGCGTCGCGTTCCGCATTCTGTCTGCGTAGAGCTTTCGGCGCGTGGTCATGACGTCGCCTTGCTACCTGACTATTCCTGGCGTACTGGGGGCATGCAGGCGGTCTGTCGCGATCCTGACAGCGGTGCGCTGGCTGGAGTGGCAGACAGCCGGCGTGACGGCGCCGTAATTCCGGCGTAGAACGATCAGCCATGAACAGATATTTCGCAAATGATTTCGCCGAAGCTCGCGTCAAGTTTCTATCAGCAGCGAAGGCTGCCGATGTCCCATTGTGGCAATTCGAGCACCCGTTGACCGGCCCGAAAGGCGAGGCGCTCGGCACCGATATCGTCTGGCTTGGCGCACAGGACGCCCGAAATATCGTTGTCGTCGGCTCCGCAACCCATGGCATTGAAGGGTTTTGCGGGTCGGGCTGCCAAACCGGGTTTTTGACCGAAAACTGGAAGGCTCGGCTCGACGCCAGAACCGCCCTGGTGCTGGTGCACGCCAACAACCCGCACGGCTTTGCGCATCAACGCCGGGTCAACGAAGACAATATCGATCTCAACCGTAATTTCATCGATTTCGACGCGGAACCGCCGGATAGCCCAGGCTATGCCGACCTGCATCTAGCCCTTGTGCCGGAAGCGTGGGACGGCCCGGCGCGCAAAGCGGCGGATGCAGCGATCAACGCCTATAAGGCACGCGAGGGATTGCCGGCCTTCCAACAAGTAACTTCTCGCGGCCAGTACGCATTTCCCGACGGCCTATTCTTTGGTGGCACAGGCCCAAGCTGGTCACGCCACACAATTGAAGGGTTTGCCCGCGCACGCCTGGCCCGGGCAGAACGCATTGCCGTGGTCGATTTCCATACAGGGCTGGGACCACGTGGCTACGGTGAGGTCATTGGCCGCGGCGGCCCCGGTGACCCGCAGTATGAGCGGACGGTTGCCTGGTACGGCCCGAACGTAAAAAGCGCTGCCGTAGGTAACTCCGCCTCGGTGCGGCTCAACGGCACTATTGATTTCGGATACCGCCGAGCCTGCCCCAATGCAGAGCAGACCGCGATCACCCTGGAGTTCGGCACGCTGCCCCTAGAAGAGGTGCACGAAGCAATTCGCGCCGACAATTGGCTTTATGCGAAAGGTGGTGCTGAAACGTCACGACACTTCAAACCTATCAAAGCGCAGATGCGTGCTGCCTTCTATGGAGAGGACAATCAGTGGAAAGACGATATATGGGCCCGCGGCCAGGAGATCGTTGAGCAGGCATTGAATGGTGTTGGGATTTGATCCATCTCTCACGTTCTAAGAACAAGAGGAAAAGGGCCTACGAACCTACAGCCAAACTATCATGCCAGGCGTCCCCGTTGGTTCCGACGAACTCCGTTACCAACATAATCCAGCCCTTATCGCGAAACAGCTGCACGCGTCCCTGGTGAAACAGCGCGAAGCTGACTAGGACCCTAACAACTAAACCAAAGACAGTGTTGGCAAAGACTATTATTGCTCTTTGGAGTGGACGAAGCCGCTTTATTAAAAAGGCTAACTGACCGCCGATATATTGATGTAAATCGTGAAAATATCCGAGCTCGATATCCTTCGCACTACGTCGAATGACGGATTCTCAATGTCCGAAGACGACCTTGGATAGTCATACCATTAACGTCTAGCTGTCTTAAGCTTCCGTCTCAATGCTATGCTCCATGCTTGGGTGCCTGCAATGGCTGGGGGGAACTATGTCTTTCGACATCATTGATACCACATCGAATGAAGCCGCATTACGAGAAGCTGGCAGCGAGCACATCTTTATGCACGCGTCGTCCTACCGGGCACTCGCCAAGGATATGGGCAAGCGCATCCTTGTCGAAGGCAAGGGATGCATCGTCAAAGATATCGATGGCAACGAATTCATTGACGCACTGGCCGGGCTTTGGCTGGTCAATGTCGGGCACGGCTGTAGCGAAATTGGCGACGCGATGGCAAAACAGGCAGGCACGCTAGCTTATGCCAGTTCGACCCAGGCGACCACAATCCCAGCCATTCAACTCGCCACCCATCTGGCAGAAATCACACCGGGCGACCTTGGAACCGCCTTTTTTTGCTCCGGTGGGTCGGAGGCAGTGGAATCGGCAATCAAAATTGCGCGGCAATTCCACTACCATAATGGCGAACCGAAACGGCAAAAGGTGATTGGCCGCCGCGGCTCCTATCACGGCGCAACCTATGGCGCGATGAGCGTCAGTGGCACACGCCCCAATGCAGAGCCCTATCACAGTCCATTCATGCACGGTGTGCTACACGCCTCGCCACCCTATTGCTTTCGCTGTGACTTCCGGCAAACCTTCCCCGCCTGCGATTTGCTATGTGCTGATCAGATTGACCAGATAATTCAATACGAAAGCCCGGATACGGTGGCTGCTGTTATCGCCGAGCCAGTTTCCGCATCAAACGGCATCGTTATTCCACCAGACGGCTACTGGAAGCGGCTGCGGGAGACCTGCGACAAACACGGCGTGCTATTGATCACCGACGAGGTCATCAACGGCTTTGGGCGCACCGGCAAGATGTTCGCGTCGGAACATTGGGATCTGGTCGGTGACATCCTGACAATGGCAAAGGGATTGTCCAGCGGCTACGCACCGATCGGCGCCGTAATGTGCCGGCCACATGTGGTTGAGATGTTCGAGGGCGACAACAAACTCACCCACCTACTGACCTATGGCGGTCACGCCGCAGCCTGCGCCGCAGCATTAGCCAATATCGATATCATAGAGAACGAAGGACTGGTCGAAAACTCTGCCAAAATGGGCGCACACCTGCTTGATTGTCTCAACAGTTTGGGCGATCACCCGATCCTGGGCGACGTGCGCGGCCTTGGCCTAATTGCCGGCATCGAGTTGGTTAAAAATCAGGGAACAAAGGAAAAATTTAGCGAATCAAGCAACGAGATGATGTATTTGAACAAAGGGTTGCAGGATCGTGGCCTGCTGACCCGCGCGAGCCACATTATCTCGCTATCGCCGCCGCTTTGCATCACGAAGGATGAGGTTGAGCGCATTGTCGCCATTATCGACGACGCCGTTGGAGACTTGGAGCAGAAGTTTGGTTTTGCCTAACGGCGCGACGACTTCTTTGACGCTAACTTGACTGTCTTTAGGGACTTGAGTGGCGTGCCTCCATTATCTTTAACCGTCGGGGGCGGTACTGTATGGACTCAGTCCAGTCTTCCCCGTCGTCAGAAGCTTAATGAACAGCCGATCTTTCCCTGCCCGTGTATCAAAGAATAAAACTGCGCGTAAACGATCCAATATAAACTTTATCTAATCAAACAATTGCGACTTCGGTTTTGTCTTAGATCGGTTGCGTAGAGCATTTTATGCGACTGTTCCCCCCTCTTGAAGAGCACGATAAAGCCACTCGCACCAATATCATTTTCAACGGTCAAAGTGTCACCCGTTGCCGCTATCGAGCCATGTGGCCGACCGACCGCGATCGATCGGGATCGCCGCTCCCGTGATGTCACTAGCCTCCTCTCCGCACAGATAGGCGACTAGCCTAGCAACCCGTGCCGGCTCGATATAGCCGGTCGTTTGCCCGCGCCGGCGCAGATATTCGCCCTTCGCCTCGTCAAAACTCAAGCCCGCCTCCTCGGCCAATTCACCGATCTTGATCTCCGTATTCGGCGTCAGCACCGAGCCTGGACAAATCGCGTTGCATGTAATATTCGGCTCCGAACGAGTCTCAGCAGCCGTCGCCCGTGTGATACCCAGCATTGCTGTCTTCGCCGTGACATAGTCTGCCCGCCCTGAACGAGCCGCTAATCCCAGCACCGAGGAAAAATTGACAATTCGTCCCCAACCGCGTTGGCGCATGCCAGGCAAAACGTTTTGCGTTAGCAAAAACGGTGCGGTGACATTCACCGCCATCGCGTGGGCCCAATCTTTCCTATCGAATTTCTCGATATCGTGGAAGTAGCGGATGACCGCATTGTTGACCAGGATATCTACTGAGCCAAAAGCGTCCTCAGTCGCCCTTGTCAGGGCATCTACCTCGTCTTCTACACTCAAATCCGAACCGCTGTATCGCACTTCGACACCGTGCTCTTCAGCCATCGCCGCGCGTTCTCTTTCAATTGCGTCGTCCTTGCCGAAGCCATTCAACATGACGTTGCAACCATCCGCTGCTAACGCCCTTGCAATGGCTTGACCGATACCGCGCGTTGACCCAGTGACCAACGCGGCTCTTCCCTTAGACATAGCTATCGTTTTCTCTCAGTTTGCGCTGCCAAAACTTTCAAGGCCGCCTTAAAATTCGGTCTGCGCGAAGATATCCGGTAGCAAGCTCTTCAGCCATCCTCGATCAATACCGATGCCATTGGCCCTGAGATAAAATTTTCCCTCATCTACGACCACGTCCCAATCATGTTGCAATCGGCACCGCTTGTTCAAGTCGGTATACGGTATCCGCGCCCAGAGCCTCTGCCAAAAGACCCGTCCAGTTCAATACTTCGAAACAACCCGGTTTCTCTTCGTTGGCGAGTTGCCCTTGGCAACCGTAAAAAAAGAATTACGAGTTCACCTGAATCGTCCACGTCGGCACAGGATAGATCTCAACGCATTTCCCAATGCAATTTGGTCAACAAAGCTGAAGGAAAAGCAAAGGCAGTAGTTAGGGATGCGGGTCGAGTAGACCGGTTGATAAAATTAACCGGTCTACTCTTGTAGCTCCCGCTTTAATCGAGTTCCATCCCGTCCATACCGGAATTTTTACGCACCTGTCCGCACATTTCACGGATCTTTGGGCCGAGTTCCACCGGATCGGCTATCGCACCAACTTCCGCGCCGCGCCGCCAGCCTTCGCAGACCGCGACCATGCCAGCACCCGCCTGTATAACCCTACCGGTGATGTTACCGGCTTCCTCACTAGCAAGCCACACGACGGTCGGTGAAACCCAAGCTGGCGCCCGCTCCTCGATCTCATCTTCGGTGTATTCGCGCAGATAGTCGGTCATACGGGTATAGGCACTCGGCGAAATCGCGTTGACGGTTACGCCGAGGCGGCCCAGCTCACGCGCCGCGATGATGGTAAAGGACGCTATTCCAGCCTTAGCCGCGCCGTAGTTCGTCTGGCCAATATTGCCGTAAATGCCCGACGTCGAACTGGTGTTAATTACGCGGCCAAAGACGGGGGCATCGTTTTGCTTCGACATGGCACGCCAATAGGCCGCGGCGTGGCGGGTCGGCGCAAAGGTACCCTTCAAATGCACGTGAATAACCGCGTCCCACTCTTCCTCGGTCATATTGACCAACATGCGGTCTTTTAGGATACCCGCATTGTTAACCAGGATATCCAGCTGACCGAAATGGTTAATCGCCTGGTCGACCATGTTTTTGGCACCGTCAAAGTTGCCGACATCGTCGCCATTGACAATCGCCTCTCCGCCCATCGCTTCAATCTCGTGTGCAACTTCCTGAGCAGGTGTCGTGTCACCGCCCGAACCATCAACTGCACCACCTAGATCATTGACCACAACCTTGGCACCATGCTTGGCGAAGAGCAGCGCGTGCTCTCGGCCGATTCCGCGCGCCGCCCCT
>PBDC01000036.1 GCA_002717185.1 Rhodospirillaceae bacterium | reverse complement strand
TGGTTGCGCCGCTCATGCCGTTACCTGTTCCGCTTTAACTCGATACGGGGCGGTACAGCTGCCCCAAAATAGATCAGGCTATGCCGGGAACGCGCGAGACGCTTCCGGCATAGCCTGTGATCGTTATCCGCTCGATGCTAGTCGTCCAGCGCCTTCAAGACCTTGGGCGGGGACATCGGCAGTTCATAGAGGCGTTTGCCCGTGGCATCCGCGATAGCGTTCGCCACCGCCGCCATGACCGGTACGATCGGCACTTCGCCGACGCCCTTCACCCCATGGGGGTGACCCGGATTGGGATTGTCGACCATCACCGTGTCGATCACCGGAAGGTCCGAGGCAACGGGCATGCGGTAGTCGAGGAAGCCGGGATTGTCCAAGCCACCGGACTCGCCGTAGATGAGCTCCTCGTTCAGCGCCCAGCCAACGCCCTGGGCGACGCCGCCCTGCATTTGGCCTTCGACATAGGACGGATGGATCGCCCGGCCCACATCCTGGCTGGCGGTGTAGCGCAGGATCGTGACGGTCCCGGTCTCCGGATCGACTTCGACATCGACCTGGTGCGCGCCGACCGCGCCCATGTGACCGGTCGTGTTCTTGGAGACCGCGGCCACTATCGGCCCGCCCGTCGCGCCCGCTTTCCGCGCGATTTCCGGCAGGGTGAGCGGATCGAATTCACCGGCGTTCGGACCGGCGGGGTGCGCCGCGCCATCACGCCATTCGACGGCGTCCGCGTCGATGCCCCAAATGCTGGCCGCTCGGGCGGTCAGGATATTGATTACTTCGTCGGCCGCCTCGGTGACCACCATGCCGGACGCGAACGTCACGCGGCTGCCGCCGGTAACGGCGCTGATGCCGACATTGTTGGTGTCGCCGATCTGCGCTTTCACCTCGCGATAGTCGATGCCCAGCTTCTCGGCCACGATATTGACCGTCGAGGCGCGGCTGCCGCCGATGTCCGGATGCCCGGTGATCGCCAGCACGGTGCCGTCCTCGTTGACGTTCAGCTGGGCGCTGGATTCGCCGCCGGCATTGCCCCAATAGCCGATGGAGGTGCCGCGGCCCTGGTTGGGACCCAGCTTGGCCTGGCTGTTGGGATGATTGCGGACCGCATCGATGCATTCCACAATGGCGGCTTCGCCGATTTGCGCGCCGTACATGGTCGCCTTGCCGGTGGGCAGGGCGTTGCGCAGACGCAATTCCCACGGGTCCATGTCGAGTTTTTCGGCGATCTCGTTCAGCATCGCCTCGAACACGTAGTTGCCCTGCGGCGCACCGGGCGCACGATAGGCCGCGACGTTCGGGCGGTTGGAAACGACGTCCAGCCCCTTCACGTCGGCATTCGGAATGTCGTAGCAGGTGAACGAGAAACTGCAGGCGCGGCCGACCGGAGAGCCCGGGAAGCAGCCGGCCTGGAAGTTGTAAGCACCTTCGACAGCCGTCAGTTTGCCGTCCTTGGTGACGCCGACTTTGAGACGCGCCGACATGCCGGCGGCCGGCCCTGTGGCGTGGAATACTTCCTCGCGGCTGTTCTGCATCTTGACAGGGCGGCCGCATTTTTTGGACAGCACCATCGCCACCGGTTCAAGGTATACGATGGTCTTGCCGCCGAAGCCGCCGCCGATTTCGGCCGGGATGGCCTTGATGTCGCCGGTCGCCATGCCCGTGATCTTGGCCGTCAGGCTGCGGACCATGAAATGTCCCTGGCTGCTGCTCCAAACAGTGGATTGGGCGTCGGGTTTGTAGCTGACGACGCAGGCCTGCGGCTCGATATAGCCTTGATGCACGGCGGCGGATTTGAACTCGCGCTCGATCACGAGGTCGGCCTCGGCGAAACCTTGTTCGACGTCGCCGGTTGCGACCGTCTGGATATTGGAAATGTTGGTTTGTCCGTCTATCCCGTCGGTTTCCAGCCAATCGTGTAAAATCGGTGCGTCCGGCGCCATCGCCTCGTCGACATCGACGACATTTGGCAGCACGTCGTAATCGACCTCGATCAGCGCGAGCGCGGCCTCGGCAACGCTTTTCGAGATTGCGGCGACCGCCGCCACCGGGTGGCCATGGAAGAGGACTTTTTCCCTGGCCATGCAGCCGCGGGCTATCCAGCGCATATCGTTCGGACCCGACGGCAGCGGCACATCCAAAGGTAGCAAAGGAAGGTCATCGCCGGTCATCACTGCCAGCACACCGTCCAATTCCTCTGCCTTGGAAGTATCGATTTTCTTGATTTGTGCATGGGCGTGCTGACTTCGTAACACTTTGCCCCAGACCATACCGGACATGCTGAAGTCAGCCGCGTATTGCGCAGAGCCGATGACTTTATCGATGCCGTCGGGCCGCAGAGTGCGCTTGCCGATCCATTTGTTTTTTGGCGATATGACATTCATTTTACTGTTCCTTGTCCGCAAGGGTCACTGATAAGGCACCGAAGCCGGCCTTTTGCCCGTTGAAAAATCTTGCAAGGGTCGCGTGGCGCGGTAGATGCGGTTTATCGAAAACATATATGAAACATAGTCGTCGAGCATATCGGGAGGCAAGAAGTCACTACCCGACAATAAATGGTTGATGCAATAATCCACACAATCGCCGAGCCATGGGACGTCCTCGTAGACGTTTTCACCGTTACTCCGGCACTTAATTGGTGTTTGACTCCAAAATTGAATCGAACGGTGCTGTAATAGCGTCGAACAAAGCAATGTAGATAAGGGAGAACGAGATGTCGAAGGGCAAGCTGTTACGAGAGCTGATGGAACGCGACGGCATGGTGGTCGCTCCGGGCGCCTATGACGGGCTGACCGCGAAGTTGATCGACCAGGCCAACTTCTCCGCGGTCTACATGACAGGCGGCGGAACGTCCTGCGGGCATGGCTATCCCGATTACGGGTTGCTTACTATGAGCGAAATGGTCGCTAACGCCGGCCGCATCGCGGACGCAACTGAGCTACCGATTGTCTCCGACGCAGATAATGGCTATGGCAATGAGCTCAATACCTACCGCACGATCCGGGCCTTCGAGAAGGCGGGTGTCGCCGGTGTACATATCGAGGATCAAGCCTTCCCCAAACGCTGCGGCCATTTGGAGGACAAGGAGCTCATCCCACTTGACGACTATCTGCCCAAAATCCGTGCCGCCGCCGACGCAAGACGCGATCAGGACTTTATGATCATCGCGCGCACCGATGCACGCGCCTCACTCGGGTTTGAAGAAGCTGTGAAGAGATGCAATGCGGCGCTAAAGGCCGGTGCGGATGTCGCGTTCCTGGAAGCACCACAAACAATGGCCGAGGTTGCCGCCGCACCGCGTGAGATAAATGGACCCTGCTTGCTCAATGTGGTGCGAGGTGGAAAAACACCGGAGATCGCCTTTACGAAGGCGAAAGAAATGGGCTACCGCATCGCCATCGTGCCGGGACTACTGTTTGTCCAAGTCGTCGGCGCCTGCGAACAGGCCTTGGCGGCCATGAAGGCGGAAGATCGGCATCCGGTACCGCTTGCAGATTTGAGCCCGGCGGAAGCCTTTGGTAAGGCAGGCGCAGCGGATTGGGATCCGCGACGTGAGATTTACAGGGAAACGCCAGCGCAAGCCGCCGAATGACCGTTGCCGCTATGAAAAAATTTGGTAAATCTCACGTGCATGATTAATTCGTTCATGCAATTAACTCGCATCCAATTAAAGCCAACTCATAAGCCCGGTAGGTTCTTCCGCCGGGTTTTCTTTTAGAGATCATGAACGCCGAAAGTTGTTAGCAAACATTACCTATGTGCCAGGTCCGGGAAGTAGAAAACTGCCTGCAGCCGTTCGTGCATCAAGTCTAGAGGCGATGCAAAATTCTTCAAAACGAGCCGGTAAGAAGCGGGCATGACGACGAAACGGGCGCGCTGCGGACTAGTCAAATACAAGCAGGCCTTTGTCGATTGGGCAGAGGACTTTGTCCTGGTTTACCATTGCCGAAGATGAAATCGCCGGCGCGATAAAAGTCGACCATGCCGTGTGCAGGGGCTACCCGTCGCGAAACCCGACGCGTGTTTAGTCCTAGAATTTCTGCGTCGTTGAAAAAAGGGATCAAATCGACAAGGTTCGGCGCCTTTCGGATTTATGGGGCGTTTCCCGCTATCGGTCCAGCCTGTCGTCACCATCTATATCGTTGTAGTGGCTTGCGAAATTGAACGGGAAGTTTGTGTTGCCAGTAACACCGGTGCCATACTTTGCGAAGGCGAGTGCGCCTTCTTGGCTGGCTAGAGGACCGCTAGTGGGAGCGACGGGGTGAAAGCGTACATTGTAGCGCGAAGTGATCCCGCGGATCTGTATATTGTCAAGTAGGCCAAAGACCTGTGATTGATTAATCTTTACGCCTGGCTTTTCGCAATAATAGCCAAAGAGTACCTTGCCGTAGCTTAACTGCGGGTCGTCACCCTTCAAATCCCATTCAGTGAAGAAGCCAACACAGTCACGGCCGATATCGTTTAGCTGGAAATAGCGGTAAAAAAAGGCGCCTAACGGTGCACCAATCTGTCCCTTTTCACCCCAGGTGATGGGGTGTTTTTGCGCGATGTTCCAGGTTTTCACCATCGGCACGAGGGTTAAGTTGAAATCAAGAGCGATTGTATCTCGCTCGTTCGCTGCGACATAAATAATTTCTGCTTGCGCGCCTTTTGCCTCGAATAGGACGTATTCTTCATGCTGCCATATGTCGGTGAAAACGACGTGCTTTGAATTTGTGTCCTTAAAAGCCGGTGCGGTAACCATTACATAGGCACTTTTGGTGCCAGCCCAGTTCACGGAAGGATGGCCCCCTTCGGTCGTTTGGCAACCGGCAATGAGGCTTGATATCAGTAGGGCTACGACGGTCACGCTTCGTGCCAACCTAGGCTCCATTTTTTATTGGTCCGCTCGTATAACTACACATAACTGAAATAAGCATGCTATGTGCGCAAACAAGCCTTCTCTTCGTCTCTAACAGGGTTGCTGAACATTTTTTGATCAGCTTTATCCGCTGCGCTGATTTGTTATGCTGAGATAGTTTCGGTCTTATCTTTACTCTTTAGGAGCAATAAATTGCAGAAATTTGCAACGTGCGTGAGATTTTTTGTCAAAGAAGGAAAGGTAGACGCCTTCATATCAGCTTGTGAGATAAATCCTTCGTATGGAGAGATTTCTTCATTTTTAGTTAAAACAGGAGACCTTACCTTCGTTTGGAACGCTATCTTTGAAAATGAACAGGCATTGATAGATGCCCGGCCGGGGATGATTAGTAACTTGGATAGGCTGAGGGGTTACCTTCAAGAAATATCCCCTGAGCTTGGAGTAACAGACCCGGTTTCCGGCCCGATAATCGATGAAAAATAATGGTTTTCAGCGCGTGGCTGCAGGAACTATCGATATGTAAGGTAACTATTGACTGGCCGCTGCCCTTGGTGCGGACAACGCGCCAGAATGGAATTCGACCGCTGCCACAATGAGTGCAGGACTTACCGCGAACCAGTCATGGATCGCTGTGATGGGGAATAAGCATGCCCGGTTGATACGGCAACTTAAGAGGCGGGCGGTATCGTAGCGGCGAAAGCAAAAGCCTGAACTAGTCAAAGTTCGGAGAGAAGAAGACAGAAATGAGAATGAATGAATTGGACTTTGCGATTGACGTTATGAAACGTGAAGACTGGTCGCAGGTTCGAGCCATATTTAGTGAAGGACTAGCAACTGGATTGGCGGCATTTATGCTTTCTCCACCCCGATGGCTAGTCTGGGATAAAGGTCACCTCAATTTCGGCCGGTCTGTCGCAAGAGCAAATGATGGACATATTCTTGGTTGGTCAGCGCTGGCACCCGTACCTGATAATTGAGGTGCTGCTGGTGTCGCTGAGGTCAGCGTCTACATCAATGCGGAAGCTAGAGGTCGGGGCATTGGCTCTGCTCTACTACAGCGCCTGATTGCCGTATCGGAAGAGGAAGGTTTCTGGACTTTGCAGGCGCAAATCCTGACCGATAATCGGCCAAGTCGCGCTCTGTGTCTAAAATGTGGTTTTCGTGAAGTGGGAACGCGAGAACGATACGGAAATGTAAAGGGTATTTGGCACGATGTTGTTTTGTTCGAGCGTCGTAGCAAGAAAGCCGGTGGACCCGGGCTTCCGACAAAGGTATGCGAATGACGATTAGTGAACTGCGGCGCCTCGTTGATTTCGCTGCTATATTGCGTTTTGTCCCGAACGACAATGGTATGTCTAAATTGGCTGTCTTGGCGCTTAGACGTAAGGGAAGAGACTATTTTTCTTTTTTCACCACGGCCAACAGAGCGTCGTCATTGCCATGTATACGAGACCTATGGCCTTCGCCCGTCGTATCTTCGGCCAAAACTATGCCGCCAGGACCCAATAGCCTGCTGTCACCGTCGCTGGCAATAAATTCAACGCAGCCTTGCAGGATAAAAACCCATTGTCTTGCAGGGGCAGGGTGACTGGCTGCCTCCGCCCAATCGGCGGGCACGCCCATAAGTATAAGATTTTCCACAGATTGAGCTGTATTAATTTGAACCGGTGGTGCGGGCGGCATAAAATCCAATTCCGTTGAAGCCAGTTCTTTGTCCTCGATATGCGACACACCTTCTGTGTCTGAGTACAGATGGCAATACTTCACCCGGCACCCTTAAATTAATCTCAATTTCAGCCCCGATTGTGCTCGAACGGACTCCAACGCGGAACCCTTAAATCGTAGTTGCGACAGCCATAGACGACTTCTGGTGGATGCCAAGACGTAGTTCTTCTGTCCTAGGTTGCCAAGACACGGTCATGTCACAACCAAGACAGCATATTGACGTGTATTTCATCGCCTTCGATCTCTCAGTTGCAGAGGTATTTGGGTGTTTAATGGAATTGTAAGTCGAAGTGCAAGCGGTTGATGCACTCAATGTCTTTGGGACGTGAGCGAGCCATTTTCTGCCTTATCATTTTGGTTGAATACAAAAAGGAGCGACCAACGGGTCACTCCTCTGTCGAAGTCGGGCATCCTGGACCGGATATGTCTGCTTCAGATTATTTTGTTTCTTCAATTTTTGGGCGAAGTAAAATTATTGGCGGTATGGCTAGCAGCGATATAGCTGTCATCGCCAGCATCGTCGTTTCTATCCCATAATTATCACTGAGCAAACCGAAGGCTATCGGTCCAAGTAATCCCGATAGGCTCGAAACAGAATAAATAATCGAAAAACCGCGCGAGACTTTGTCTTTGTGGACAAGGTCACCAACGGCACCGTAAGTGATTGACGTGGACCCTTGTAAACATACGCCGAGCAACGGTAACAAACAAAAAGCAACGACCTTTCCGGAAAAAAGAACTGCTATAATTCCACATGCGGTAAGGCATTGGACCAATGTAAATGCAGACCTTATGCCCATGCGTTCGGCGAGAAAGCCACCCGCAGCCTTTCCCATCATACCTCCGACCAAGGTTATGGTTACAGCTAAAGTTGCTAGGCTCATCGGCACCTGTTTTGCGACGATAAAAAATGCCAGAAATGTCAAAAAACCAGCTTGAATTGCAGTATCTAAAAATACGGCGGCACAAAGGCCTAAAAAACCGGTTTTATCCTGTATTCCCCAACCTGTGAGAAATTGTCCCTTCCCAGGTTTCAAAGCTGGATACCGGCTACCGGCGCCTACAAAATACAGGGCAAAAAAAACAGCCCCTGACCCAACTAAAGCGATGCCCCCGAAGACTGATATCACGCCTTGCCAAGCGAAACCCAACCAAGCCAAAAGGCTAAAAAGTCCCGTAAATATTAGTTTCCCTGCATCTCCAGAGGAGTTGTAGAGACCTAAAGCTGAACGTCGCCCATCGCTTTCAAATGCTTCGCTGACTGTAGAAGAGGATAAGGCGTGCTGAAATGCACCACCTATCCCAACAATTAACAGGCAAGCTCCAAGGGCCCAAAGACTGCTCGATAGAGCCATAACAACATAACCCACACCGGAACAAACTAGCCCAAATGCAAGTAAATTTCGCTCACCGAAGCGTTCGGATAAAACCCCAGATGACATTTCTAACAATGCCATCGCGCCATTATTTAATGCCCGCAATATTCCAACTTGGCTGTAACTCAAACCAAATGTCTGCGCCAATACTGGAAGAAGAACATAAAGCGTAGAGCTTAATCCATCCTGTATGACGTGGGCGCCACAGCAAGAAATGAGTACATTTTTTCGACGTTTATTCCATCGCATGACCGACAATACTATTCGGAAACATTTTTTTCCCGTGAAAAGAAGCTGCCAGATGGTACCACTTTATTGGAGCCGAACATGCAAACGGTTGTCCCGCGAACGGTGGATGGATTGGCTCAATTTTCACGTCGAGTGAAATACGCAGTGCCAATTTAACGCTAAAGATGCCCTGAGGTGGTCAAACGGAATACAGAGAAACATAAATACCTGGTGAGAGAAGAAAATAATGGACCTGCGCCCAAATACCTTCGCGATCTTGCCGGTATCGATGAAATGCTACTAGGTAGCGGCTTGCTATTTCCGCCAGGCGACCCGGACCCGCTGTCCGCGCTGCGGAACGCTGACTTTAGCGACACTCACATCCATCGCATCGCAGACTCAAATCCAAGGTCGTTTTTTGGATTTTAGATCAGCCCTCTCGTTTAAGATAAACTGAGATACCGAGTGATGTGGGTTGAACTGCCAGCCGCGTGACAACTGAAACCGATGCGTACACCATGCCCGCACGGCTTTGTCATCGAAAGCTGCTTGGTGACCGCCATAATTATCATCAATTACGGCGACCTCCGATAGAAAATACGGGCGGCTAACAAAGATGAGTGCTTCGTATGTCTGGGCCAACGAAGTGGTGCACAGCCCTAGCCATCAAGACACTTCGTGATTGATATCTAAAAGAATGCCTAGAAGGCGAGACGTCAGTGCAATGGGAGGCTAGGAGAAAAGCGACTACTCCTCGCCAAACGCATATATAGTCATATCAACTCCGGCATTTCTCATCGCATGCACTTCCTGCAGTTCCGGGTCGTCACGCCATGCTTGTGCCGCAGCTTTAGTTGGAAAGGACAGCAAAACTATAGCTTTGGGGCTGTCATCTCCATCTAACGTCGCTGGTGGCGAAGGAGGAACAACTATCTTTCCACCATGTTTTGCTAATGCTTCGGCAGCGACCTTGCGATATTCCCCAAATGTCGCTTCATCCTTTAGTGAATGAACGATACCGACCCCATAGACTGGCATGTGACCCTCCTAAATTTAGACAGCACGTAACCTAGCAAGGAGAGGTCGTGGGTCAACAGCGCGCGGATACACAAATTTTGCAGCGGCGCTTTGGCAGCTTCAAGTTGATCATGTAGGAAAATGAAGCTGATTAAATTTGTGTAATCACGTTTCTACTGCACTTTTTGTGCATATGGCGAGTTGTCGAACTTGTGGAGGGGCATCATGAAAATTCTCCGAGTAAACGACTACGACATAGCTTATCTCGACATTGGTCAGGGCCGCCCAGTGGTATGCGTTCATGGAGCGCTAAACGATTTTCGTGCCTGGTCTGGAATTCTTGGTGGAATGTCGGATGGACGACGATTAATCATCCCCAGTCTGCGGCATTACTTCCCGGAACGCTGGGACGGCAAAGGTGGACAATTCAAATTGGCGCAGCATATCGACGATGTAATTGCGTTTATAGAGGGCTTGGAGCTTGGACCGGTCGACCTGATGGGGCATTCGCGGGGGGGACTGCTCGCCTTCCGTCTGGCGTTAAGACGTCCAGATTTGCTTCGGAAATTGGTTCTGGCTGAACCGGCAGGCGCACTAGAGGCTTCTCTAATGCCCTCCGAAGAAGTGGGTGCACTCCCAGGCGTGCGTGCCATTGTGACGCAGGCGTCGGAAAAAATTGTTGCTGGTGATGTCGTGGAGGGATTGCGGTCGTTCGTCGATGGGATTGGCGGTGAGGGCACTTGGGATACATTACCTGCCGTAGAGCAACAGATGCGCGAGGATAACGCCTATACCTTGGTTGTTCAGAGTGGAGATCCTCTGCAACCATACAGTAAGGAAGAGGCGCTATCACTTTCATTAAAAACACTTTTTGTCGTTGGGGCGGAAACGAAAGGAGTATTGCCAGTCATTTCGAAGGTTCTTGCGGATTTGGTCCCAAACGCAGAGTTGGCGGTTATCCCGAACGCCGGTCATAGTATGTTTCGCCAACAACCAAAGGCGTTTTGTGAGGCGGTGCTACCATTTTTGTCAGAGGTATAGGCGCGGTTTTGAGAGGCTATGCCCGCGCGATATTGAAAAGGGGGGGCGGGATATTGCCGCCCGCCCCTGAAGGCAAGTATCTACGGTCCCCCGTTCAGCGAGATTCGTAGAAACCGATCAGCTTCACCATATCATCTGCCTGCATGCGGCCCAGCGGGCCGTCCGCATAGCTGGACGCCATAACCTTGTTATCGGGGCCGAGGATGAATTCGGACGGCTGGATAATGCTGCGGCGGTCTTCCCACCACGATCCCAGCGCGTCCGCAATTTCGCGGGAAACGCCTTCACCGACCGGAAAGTTAACCTCATCGGCAACTTCCTTGGATTTATCTTCGGTGTCGATGCTCGCTGCGACGACGGAAATACCAAGCTTGTCAAGATCTGCCTTATGTTCTGCGAAGCCGGCCAACTGCCGGCGACAGTAGGGTCACCAGTGACCCCTGTAGAACAGAATAACCTTGTACTTGGTATCAAGATCTCCTGGTAGCTCCAGCGTTCCGCCACCGACAACATTTAGCGTGATGTCGGGAAAGGCGTCGCCTATCCCTAGTTTATCGGACATATGTCCTCCTTTTCGTAAAATAACCGTGGCGGATTAAAGCCAGGATGGCGGGACTATGCGGGGGCGCATTCTGGAAAGCAATATCGCGGTTGTGCACGACCTCTAAAAATATTGTGATCAGAAAGGTTTATTGGGCGGCGGCATCTTCCGTTGCATCCATACCGATTTCTAATGGCCACGCTAAGTGAGGGCTACGTCAACATTGTGCCAAAATCGCCTTGAAATGGGCCGCGATGTCGGTGGCATCCGCCGCCGTTACCAGCACAAGGCGGCCGACCAGCCGTGCCGCGTCAGTTCCCGCAGGTGTCCAGCGCCAGCGACGCCCGACGGCCTGTAGCAACTCGGGCGAGGGCACGCCGGTAAGCCGCAAAATTCCCTTCGCGCGATAGAGATCGACCGGTGCCGTGGCGAGTAAGTTTTCGATTTCGGGACGCAAAATCGGCTGCGTCTGGATTAATTCGACGGTGGCGAAGCGATCGTCCTGTAACACCAAACCTGACGCCAAATCGTTCCCATCGCGCGGTGGCGGGTCGAAGATCAACCCCGTTGGGACGGCACAATCGACGGTGCGCAGTATCGCCGCCTTCGGCGCCAGCGCCAACATTTCGCGCTCCAAAGCTGCTGCCGCTGCCGGTGCGACCAAGTCCGTCTTGTTGATCAGAACTAGATCTGCGGCGCGAACGCCCCGTTCGACCAAGGGATCGGCATCATCACAACCGCCTGCCGCATCGACGACGGCAACGACCGTATCGAGGCGGATCCCCTCCATGCCGTCGACAACCGCTGCGAGGGCGGATGGGTCGGCGACGCCGCTAGCCTCCAGTAACACGCAGTCGGGGGCGGTCTCCCAGGCCTGAATGTCCGCCAACGTCCTGGCGACACCGCCAGACTGGCTGCAACATACGCAGCCATTTGCCAGAGCCATGGTTTCAAGGCCTTGTCCAGCACCTGCTTCCGCAACTAGGGCGGCATCGACGTTCAAATTGGCCATATCGTTGACGATGGCGGCGAGGCGCAGCCCATGATTGCCGGAGACGAGGCGGCACATCAAGGTCGTCTTGCCGGTGCCCAAGAAACCCGTGATGAGAACGACCGACAGTGCCGCATGTCCCTGTCGCATGCGCTGAAAGGCCGCCGCTTCGACAGCACCCCTCAGAAAGTCCAGCGTATCGTTAGCGCGGGCGTAATCCGCTTCTGATGGGATATCAGCCATCAGCCGGGAAAACACGGCCGCCGAGTACCGTGCCCCAGACGCCGACGTCCTTGATTGCCATCGGATCGACCTCATAAGGGTCATCGTCGAGAACCGTGAAATCGGCATGTTTGCCGGCCTCGATCGAGCCCAAATCCCTATCACGCGACAGAACATGCGCCGCGTCGATGGTGATGGCCCGCATGGCACGATCGACGCCAATGCGTTCTCCTGGTGCCTGCACACTGCCATCCAGCGCCACGCGATTGACTGCAATCCAGGCGGCCGTCAGTGGATGGATCGGCGTTAGCACGAGGCTGAAATCAGAATGCAAGGCGAACACCACGCCTTCCCGCTCCAGACTGCCCAGCCTAGCAGTGGCTTCCGCCCGGTCCGGTCCGAAGCCCTGTTCGGCATGGATCAGGCTGCGGAAGTGGACGAAGTAATTGTTCACACTGGCGAGCCCACCCAGCGCCTTTAGCCGCCGTGCCTGTTCTGGGGTTGATATACAGTAATGCTCGATCGTGAAGCGGTGGTCGAAGCGAGGATGGATGCGCTGCAGTTGCTCCAGTAGATCAAGGGTCATCTCGATTGTCTCGTCGCCATTGGCATGGCTATGGATCTGTATTCCGGCCCTCCAGTAGGGGAGCATTACCTCAACGAGCTCCTCCCAAGGGTTCTCACCCCTGTGGCCTTCATGACCGTCCAGATAGCCCGGTGAACGCAGGCGCAAGGTCATCGCCGGATAGGAGCCGTCATTCACGAATTTAACGCCATGAAAGGCTAGCTTTTCGGTGTTCTGCTGCTGCATCTCAAGCAGAAAATCCACGCACCGTTCGCCATGGGCGCCGCGGATGCGGCCTTCGATGGGCACCAGAAACATGCGAAGGGGAAACTCTGGGTCGAGCACCGCCTCGCGGTGTTCCGCCCACTCTGCTTCGAAATCGAGATAGCCGAAGATCATTTCAGCCGTCGCGGTAATGCCGGCTTGTTGGGCAGTTTTTGCCAGGGTTCTAATGGCCTCGACGCCCATTCCTGGTTCGTTCAAATATTTCGCCACCGGCCGCGTGGCGATGCGGGTCGCGGCCCTTTCGATGAACTGTCCGTTCAGCCGGCCGTCGCCATAACGCTCAACGCCATACACATTCGTCGAAGCGTCCACACCAGCCACTTCCAGCATCGGTGAATTACACACCACTACATGCGGCGCATAGGTGACAGTCCAGATCGGTCTTGTTTTGGAGACACTGTCTAGTTCGTCACGGTGCAACTGCCCGCCCTGTATTGCCGGGTCGAGGCCCCAGGCCAGGATTGGCCGCGAAGGGTCGTCGAGCGCGGCGTCAGCCTCCTTCAGCTTGGCGATGACGCCCTCACGCGTGGCGATCCCCTTGTTGAAGCCGCGCGGCCCCTGTTGATCGATCGGCCCAATATAGGTCAGCCCCATGAAGACGCCTGACATGCGAAAATGGGTGTGCGGGTCGATGAAGCCTGGATAGATCACCTTATCCTTGAAGGTTTCGTCAATCTCATGGTCAAACCGATCCAGCCAGGGTTTCATGGACGCTAGGCTGCCGACCGACACAACCTTCCCGTCCGCGACGGCAACCGTTTCTGCGAGGGGCCGCCCTGGATCCATCGTGCGGACCCTTTTAGCGGTGAAAACCGTCAGCTTATCCATAGTCGTCGCTTCCAATTCTGGCGAGTTGTCGCTTAACGCTAAAGCAAAGTTGGGCGAAGAGGCTATAGCCTGTGCAATGTTGTACTTGCGGTAATAAGCGATTTCGCAAACCATGACGCTAAGCTTTGCGCAATGGCGTGTTGGAAGCAGCCATTACTGTCCTAATCGTCGGTTAGGTCTCGCTGGCATCATTCGAGGAGATGCGATGTCTGTATCGTTCACCTCGAGACAAGGAACAAATCCGTATGAATGCAGTAGGGGACCAAGATTCACCCAGTCGTGGGATTGCCTTGATGCTGGGTGGCGTGTTGTTGCTCACAATTAATGACGCGACGGCAAAATTGCTAACGGATAGTTATTCAGTTCCTCAAATCATTTCTCTCAGGGGCATTACAACCTTGTTACCACTAGCCCTTATTATCTACTTCCGTGGTGGCTTGCCGGCCTTCAAACCCTTCCGCATTCGTAACCATGCCCTTCGCGCATTGTGTTTCACTGGGTCGACTTTTTTCCTAATTTCAGCATTAAGTTTGATGCCTTTCGCGGACGTCGTCGGCTTAACGTTCACGCAACCGCTCATCATAGCAGGGCTCGCTCCTTTATTGCTCTCTGAACATGTCAGTTGGCGGCGTTGGTGTGCAATTCTCGCTGGTTTCGCTGGCGTCATTATCATTGCTCGGCCAACTCCGGACCTTTTCCAGTGGGCCGCTTTTCTCGCGATTGGCACTGCCTTCTGGGGCGCCTTGCGGGATATGGTGACACGACGCATTAGCGCGGAGGAGACGTCAGAGCTTATTCTTTTTTACTCGACCGCCGCCGTAATGACGGTCGGAGCACTCGGAGCCTTTATTTTTCCTTGGCATATGCCCAACACGGAAGACTGGGCTCTCTTCGCATTGCTCGGGGTACTAAATGGCGGCGCTCATTACATGATGATCAAAGCGCATCTTTGGGCTGAGGCCTCCGTAGTCGCACCCTTCCGGTATTCGGCTTTGATCTGGGCCTTCATTCTTGGGTATTTCCTATGGGGTGATATCCCCGATATGTGGTTGCTCTCAGGCTCGGCCTTGGTCGTCGCATCGGGCCTCTATATTCTCCTCCATGAGGCCAGCGCATCAAAAAGTTAACTACCGAATTTCCACACCGTAACCAATTTGGACGAGGATGGTAATATTCTGCTACCGTCCGTTTCCGGACGCGGAAATAACAACACTTCGACCTGGCATTGAAGACCCTGTTCTCGTGATCCCACGTCTCGCCAAGATCGCGATAGACCGTTTCGGCCAACCCATCGATATCGTCAATGGTTGCCTTTGCCTGGCAAGTGATGGTCTGGCTGGATGATGGGCGCAGGGCTGGTGATCTATGGCGGCTGCACGGCGGGGTAACAAAGGACCCTCTGATTGAATTACAGCAATACATCAAATGGAGAAAGTAATTGAAGCCTGTAGACAGTTATGATCCTTGGTTGGAAATCGACGCTGCCACCATTCAGCATAATGCCCGAGAGGTGACGCGGCTGGCCGGTGGGCGGCCGGTAATGGCGGTGATCAAAAACAATGCTTACGGTTTAGGCGATGAAATTGTCGGCCCCATTCTGGATAGCTGTCAGGAAGTGGAAGCTATCGCCTGTGTGCGCGTGGTCGAGGCAATCGCGATGCGTCGGGCAGGTGTAAAAAAGCCAATTCTGGTCATGGCGGAGGTTTCAGAAGAGGAAGGCGTTACGTTGATGAAGCATCAGGTCTGGCTTTCGGCTTGGCTGGATGATGCCCCGGAACGACTGGCACGAATTGCCCAACGTGCGGGACGTCCTGTACCTGTTCATCTATTCATCGATGCGGGCATGGGACGGGAAGGAATGCCGTACTATCGAGCCCTTCCGTGGCTTGAAACACTGCATCAACACCCGTCAGCAGAAATCATGGGAACTTATATGACGTTTACCCATGAATTGGATTTCGATCACGAGCAGTTAACGCGTTTCAATGCGCTTATCACGGAAGCCAGAAAAAAGGCTATCGAGTTGGGGAGTATTCACGCCGCCCCTTCATATGAGTTATTCCAGATGCCTGCCGCGCATCTGGACATGGTACGCACCGGCAATGCAATTTTCGGTAAATATCCAGATTTAGAGGGTATGGAAGAATTAGCTGACTTGCGACCCGTCTTCAGACTATGTGCGCGAGTTACGCGGCTTGAGCAATTACGCGCGGGGGATGGAACAAACTTTCGCCGCCTTTATATCGCACAGCGACCGACCTGGGTGGCTCTGCTGCCTATTGGACATACTGATGGCTACCCACCTACAGCTGCTGATACTTGCCAGGTGTTGATCCGCGGCCGTCTTTATCCTGTGGTCGGCACTGTCAGTTGCGCCCATGTGATTGTCGAAATCGGTGACGATAAAGACGTGGAGATTGGTGATGTGGCGACCTTGATCGGCCCTGACGACCCAGCGATTACCCCGCAGAGTGTGGCTGAGAAAACCGGGGTCAGGTTCTTATCCATCATCACTAAGTTGAATGCGCGCCTGCCTAGAGTTGTTGTTTGAATGAGCACGTTTTGATTAATTTTACAGGTAATTTCCAAACCTTTTGGCGATTACGAGTTTGCACCTGCCGAAGACTGATAATGACTTTCAGCGATGGTGAGCAGATCGATACGTCATCACATTAATCGAACAGTACGGGCCGTCTCGCCAGCGATGGTAAACTGACCGAAGCAAAAATCTAAGCCGGTCTACGTTCTGGCTGTAAGCTGATTTTTGTAATAGCAATCACACCATCGACTTAAAAATATTATATATTCATTAGTGAAGTTACCGTAGTAAAACGCGATTTTATAAAGACGTATTTTTAAAAGTTAATCGATGAAACGCTAGGTAAATAATTTAATGAATTCTCTTCCTGCATCTTCGCCCATACTTCGTGGTCTAACCACTGCAGTACCACGATATGCGCTGAAGCAGGATGATGTAGAGAAATTAGGCCAAAAAATCTTCGCAGGCCGCAGTTTAGCCTTCGAGCGGATGCGAACAATCTACAAAAATTCCGGTATCGAAACACGCTATTCCTGTGTTGGTCTAGATTGGTATCTCAAAGACCATGGATGGCGAGATCGTAATAAGCTTTACCTTGAAAATGCTGTTAGCCTAATAAAAAGCGCAGCCCTTGAATGCCTTGAACGAGCAAACTTAGATCCAATGATGGTTGATGGACTTGCCGTAGTTTCTACGACAGGTGTTGCGACCCCAAGCCTAGATGCTTTGTTGCTGGAGGAAATACCATTTCGTCGTACTATAGAACGACTACCTATATTTGGGCTCGGTTGTGCAGGTGGTGTTCTTGGATTAAATCGGGTTGCCGATTTGGCTCGTGCCACTCCCGGATCGCGATGGCTTTTTATCGTGGTAGAACTCTGTGGCTTAACTTTTCGGAGCCGAGATCTCTCAAAAAGTAATATAGTCGCGACCGCCTTATTCGGTGATGGGGCCGCAGCGATGCTTGTTGAAAACGCCGATACAAGCGGCACCGTTATCGGCGGTGCCGCTGAATACACTTGGCCAAATTCGCTTGATGTCATGGGTTGGCAATTAGAAGAGGATGGCTTCGGTGTGCTTTTCAGCCGCGATATTCCTGAGTTAATCAAGAATAAGCTACCGCCAGTGCTCAAACAATTTTTGACCAAACAGAAGCTTGATCTGGCAGGGATTGACCATTTTATCCCGCATCCTGGTGGTGCAAAGGTGCTAAGCGCTCTATCCGAAGCTTTGGTACTCCCATCAGATGCGCTTCGGGACGCTGAAGGGATTCTTCGCGACTACGGCAATATGTCTGCGGCAACAGTATTCTTTGTGCTTAAGCGTTGCCTTTCTAACGGTGCTCAGGGTCGTTTGTTGCTGTCTGCATTGGGCCCCGGATTTTCTGCAGGTTTCACAATTCTTGAGCATTCCTGATGTCATTAGACATGTGGGGGATTGCCCAATGGATCATTATCGCAGTTGCATTTCAGAGACTTTTGGAACTTTTTTTAGCAAAGCGGAATACGTCACGACTCATAGCTGAAGGCGCCGTTGAGATAGGTCATGGACATTACTACCCGATTGTCATGTTGCATGCCGGGTGGCTCATCGCATTGTTCTTGCGTATACCCGCTGAAATCGCAGTCAATTGGTGGTTAATTGGCGTTTTTGTCTTACTGCAGGTAGCAAGAATTTGGGTCATTGCTAGTCTTGGGAGGTTTTGGACTACACGGATCATTACGTTGCCTGATGCACCGCTTGTTACAAATGGCCCTTACCGTTGGTTCCGTCATCCAAATTATATAATCGTGGCCCTAGAGCTAGCAATTTTACCTTTGGCCTTTTCTGATTTGATCGTTGCCATGTCGTTTTCTGTGGCAAATATTGTCTTGATGTTTTTTAGGATCCCTTTGGAGAATAGGATTTTGGAAGAGCGCAGGCCTGAAAATTAAAAATGAAAATTCGGAGTAATCAAACGCAGAAGGGCAGAGTTATGGCAAACTGAGGTATGATGAGGGAAAACATTACTTTCTGACGTTTCATATAAGTTTATGAATTTTTTCAAACCTAAAAATGCTTCAAAATTAGATTGTCATTCGATGAAGTCACCATGGTTTTTACCGTTTTATTACCGATGACAAGGCCAAGAGGGCATTCAACAATAATATCTGCCTGCGGGCCAAAATAGGAGAGATTATTCCTCTAAGAATTTTGATTAGTGTGAGGAATGGATCTTCCTCGACTATCAATATGGACCATTACGAATTCGCCCTCGCATACCTTTGTTTCGAAATCATCTTTTATATGTACATCTACTTTAATTGAATAACTGGATTTTCCTGTATCATTAATTTCCGCATAGCATTGAAGAATATCACCCACCTCAACAGGGGAATGAAAAATTATATTTTTAGCTGCCTTGGTAACGTAGTGAGACATCGCCCAATTGTTTTTAGCCGTCAAACCACAAATGGTTGCCGCTGCTTGATCCATTTTTGCCATGACCCATCCGCCAAAAATTTTACCGTTGGGATTGGTGTCAGACGGCATGGTCATAATTTGAAGTACTAACTCCCGCATAATTAGGCTCCATAAAAGTATTTTACTTCGATATTCTGTCCACTCTCCCCTAGAAAAGAACAGAACCTTAATGGGAGAGCATGCAATTCATGTTTTGAGCAATTTTCATGCCAAAATAAAATTATCAAATAAACTTAGTAAGTTGCACGTGTAACGCTTTAAAACCACGCCTAGTATCGACTTGATGCTTAAATTTTATTCACTAGGTGCATAATAAATGATCTTTGCAATCACATTTACCTAGTGTTGAAAGTGCCTTTGGAGGTCACTTGTTGTCGCTGCGGAAGGTCAACACGAGAACGTCGCGATGGCCACTTTCCTCAGAGGCGATTGGGGCGATCGGCGTGACGCCATGTTGTACGCGATTATCGTCGAGAAAGACCGCGTCGAGTGGTTCCGTCAGCGTGAAGCTACTAGTAACATTGCGGACGCTGTCAAAAATCTCTGTAGTCCCGCTTTCCACATTTTCGCGTTTCATCAGGACAACGCAAACCCAGTCGACGCCGTCTCGATGCATACCTTCGGGCGTCGGCAGGCCGACGGCTCCTTTATTCGTCTCGATGCGGAATTGGTGCATCTCGGTATGCCAGGGAGCACCGCGCATCGGATGTCCCACCTTGTCGAATACCTCTTGGCAGGTTCTGAGAAGGTTCAGTAGGACTGTATTTGTTGCGATCTCTGGGAGAACAGGCTCAAACCATCGTTCGATATCACCGTTTAGCGGATTATAGTCCCGACTTTGGTAGTGCGGCTGGTGCGGCTTGCGCTCGATGAGGTCTCTTGTAAGGTGGAAGGCGGCAAACCGGCGGCGTCGGTAGCGGCCTCCATCTGCCATGTAGAGGTCGAGGCCCAAATTTCCCCAACTCGACGTGAAGGATTGCCAATCCCGAGGTTCATTGGACGCACGGGCGAAAGTTTCCATATTTTTGCTCGTGCGGAAGGCAAATCCTGCTTCGCGTACCTCTTGTATGAGTTCTTTCAAGTCGGTGGGTGAGGCGCTGAGCGCGCTCGCCTCACGTGCAGAAAAATGGAACAGCTTCCTGCATTTACTGCAATCGGAATGACCAGGGACCAATTCCATTCGGACGGTTTGGCCGCAGAGGGACGGTGGTCATTCATTGTTAATACCTTAGTAATCGAATTACGCAGTCTACAGCTTTGCCAAACTTTTCGGGAAATTAATCTGGGATTAACATCGGTAATATTGGGGGAACCCATCATATCGCCTGTTTCTAAGGATACTTCAGGAAAGGGTGCGCCACCGGTCCATTGCGTTTCGTGTATCTCGCATCGTTCATACGTCTCTCCGCAGACTTTCGTTGGGGCGCCCATTTACCCCCAAGTTGCAAACCTACGACCTACTCAACCTAGGTTTGGTGGAACCTGGGTCGAGCGTGATCCAGAACGAACAATTGTCGTTTCGATTTACGCAATAATCAGGTTGTAGCGTTTGACTTCTTGGATAACGCTTTAACTGCACACGCCTGCTGCCCTTTACAAACAAATCATGACCGATCTTTGGCACGTGCTGCACTCACAATCGGCGTGGACCAATTCCAATTGCTGTGGCGCACCAAGGGCTGTGGTCCAACTAAATTCTAAAGCTTCTTGTTCATTTGTAAGTAGACGTAAAGCGCAGCAACCGTGTGATGGTAGTCAAAGACTTTTCCATTCCAAATTTTAGCCACATCTAGCATCCTTAATTTACTGTATTTTCTGGTGAAGAGCGCCTTCCAGGCGAAACGCAGCGCAGTGGCAGGCGCGATATCAGTCATATAGGAATTAAGAACTAGATTTTGGCAGGATTGCGTTGAGGTGATCTTCTGAGCTGGCCAACGGATGAAAAGTGGCAGGGA
This sequence comes from Rhodospirillaceae bacterium, assembly GCA_002717185.1. The sequence goes on along the minus strand of PBDC01000036.1, from coordinate 63,894 downwards.
TATCTACAAATCCTTGCGGGTAAATCTCAGCCTCGAAATATGAAGCAAAATCGGGTTCGACCAAATTTTTATATGTTTGCCAAACGCCCTTAGAGACTGGGTTTTCCATTATACCAAGTTTCAAAACATCTATTCTTGCCTTAAGAACACCTTTGGTAACAAAACCAAGTTTATCTTGGAGATATACTTCTCTGGCATCAATAATTAACATGGTAATATACTGAGAAACCTTAACTTTTTCAGATTTTGTCAGGTCGTCACCTCCCCAATCACGTGATAAAAATTCGCAAAAATCATTATCACGTGCTGTAACAAATCGCCGTTCGTATACTCGCGTATTGAGGTGATGTTCAATGGAAGAAACGGCGAGCTTATTATTCAATCGAATTTGATTAGCCAGGTAAAAAATGGTGAGAATAGTTGCCACTGTTGCAGTCGCTTGAAAAATCATTCCTACAATTTCAAAACTCATGATTTGGTACCTTTATTTTGAGGGAACCTTCCTAAAAGAAATTCTTCCAGGCAAGACAGCAGCGCAATGGCAGGCACTGAACCTGCGGGTTGCAACCTTAAAATATGAAATCCACGGGTTCAGTGACCAGCATAACGCCGATAGGCCAGGCTATTTTACTGGACCGGCCATTGGGTTTCCAATGAGCCGATACCTTTATGCCAGGGGCCACATTGAATGATGCACTACCCAGGGTACCTCTGAAATCCATGTGTCATCCCATCCATTGAGGCTTTGCATTTCCTTGATGTATGCCTTTTGAGAGTGGTATTACGGGTAAATTGAGTGTTGTTGACCCTGTCAACCTCAAGAAAGAAATAACCATTTTAGTTGGGGAAGTATTGCCTGTGTTTCATCGGTATAAAGGAACAGGGATGCAAAATCAGATATGACTGAATATTTTATCTACGAAAAAGAAAATAAAAATTTCGCTTTGCCGGTAACAAGTGTATTAGAAATAGTAGAAACAGACCAAATTGAAGACTTAAGTTTGGATTTATATGGCTGTGTTGGTGGTATTGTAAATAGACAAAAATTGGTGCCTGTATTTGATTCAGTAACATTAGGCCTTAAACAAAAGATAAACGAAACCGGTATTACTACTATAATAATTGTACTATGCGATGATGTTGCATTTGGTTTGACCATGGACAATTTTGTCGGAGTGGACAAACTAACAACACGCTCAAAAATAAATGAACTAAATGATGAGGAAAAAGAAAATGATGTCGTATCTGCAGTAGTCGGATATCAAAAATCTACTTTAACTATATTTTCACCAGAATACATATCGAAAAAAGTACTAGAAAAAATAGATGAACAAACGTTAACAACGGAGCAAGGCGAATTAGAAGGAGATCTTCTCGAACCAAATAGCCATAAAGGACCATTCAATCAATTTCTTTGTATTTCAATTGAAAATATAAACTTAGCGATCCCAATTGAACAGGTACGCGAAGTAATCGAAGAATACGAAGTAACGCCAATTTTCAATGTTCCAGATATATTGCGTGGATTAATAAACTTACGTGGAAACGTTATTGCATGCCTCGATATATCCAAAGAAATCGGACTGCAAAAAAAATCCCTTAGTATGACAACAAAATTCATCATCATAAGCTTTAAAGATAGTACGATAGCTTTATGTGCCGATGTAGTTCACGGTATCAATGATTTGTATCTCCACAAAATACAGAAGCCAGACTCAGTATTGGACGAACGACAACAAGAATTCGTCCAAGGAATATATGAAGAAGTAGATAAAACCTTATTATTATTGTCAGTTTCGGATATTTTTGAAACCGAATATTTACAGGAATACACTGACATGAAACCCATGTCTCAGTGAGGATCATAGAGCGATGAAACCTTATACTTTATTTGATTTTGATGAGAGTAAGGTTGATTCATCTTTCGACCTCAGCGCTGATCCCTCACACGAAGGATTGATGACATTTGGCCTTCAGGAAATAGACAATATTGTAAAGAATATAGAAACATTTCAGCAGGACGATGAAGATATATTTAACTCAATATATCGCAGAAGCACCTTGATAAGCGGGTTAATGCGCATAAATAAGTTCCACGAACTACATCATATGTTGGAAATTTTAGTTTTTTGTACCGATTTTCTTCGGCATAGNATGCAAAAGAAATCTGTAAAAAGAATACCTCACGANATTAACTATATAATCAATCTNATAACTAATTCAACTNTCGTACTGATCAANGAGAGAATGGAGGGGCGGGCACNAACGATTGTATTTTCGGATATATTAGATGAGTGTAAGCATTACTTAAAAGACACTATTACTTTGATAGATAATGAGGCTAAAAAGGCAGAAACATCCAGTTATACTAAAATCGAGCAGCAGGAAACCCTGACTGAATTAAAGTTAAATACACCTAATTTCCAGAAAAATCTAGATGAAGAAGAAATAATTAATATTCCTCACGATAAGATTGGCTTTATAAGCGATTATTGTGAGGAGTCTAGAGAAATTCTAGGAAACATAGAATTACAACTAATAGAGTTAGAAGGCAACGAAGAGCCACTTCCTATAGTGAATCAAATTTATAAAGGTTTAACCAACTTAAAAGATAGCGCAAAGTCATTAAACATCATGAAGATAGAGTCATTGGCTAACGCGAACCAGGCATTAGTGCAAAATATACGTGATGGTAATGTGTTAATAAATTCCGATTTAGTAGATATACTTTTATATAGTAAAAAAACTTTTGAGAGAATGATTAATGATATTGCATCTAGGCGACCAATAACCATTCCAATAAACGCCGTAATACAGCGTTGTCTTACGTTTCTTGAACAGGAAACATCAGGTTCTAATGATAATGACGGTAAAGATGATGAAACCATGGAAGGAGAAGAAACCCTATCCATTCCTGATGATAAAATTGGTTTTATCAGTGACTATTGCGAAGAATCGCGGGAAATACTTGGTAATATGGGCCTGCTACTTGTGCAGTTAGAGACCGAAAATAGACCTACTCAAGTCGTAAACGAGATATTTCGTGGTCTACATACATTAAAAGGAAGTGCTAAATTATTAAATTTAGAAAAAATTGAAAAGTTGTCACATTCCACTGAAGCTCTACTGGATAAAATTAGGAAAGAAGAAACATTTATAACACCAGACATAATTGATGTTTTATTAGAAAGTAAAAGCTTATTGGAACGAATGGTGTCTGAAGTCGCTTCTAGAAAAGCTATTAAAACGCCAATTAACGCCATGATAAACCGGATCAATAATATTGGAGAAATTAACACGTTAGGTGAGGAGACAGAAAATCTAAAATTTGCCAATACAAAACCTTCCGTCGATGCGGTAAAGGAACAACATTCTGATTTAATCGCCGATTCAGATGAGGAAAAATTTGAGGACAATGTATCGCCTTTGAATGAGACCATACGTATTACTACAGACAAATTGGACGATGTGTTAAATGTAGCATCAGAAGTCTTTATTACCCGTATTCGACTCCAAAATGATATTTCAACATTAAATAGCTCTATGGGTTTGCTGAAGTCGAACCTGGTAGACCAGGGCTTAGATCAGTTATCGGTGGCAGAATTTTTAGAAAATATTAAACGGTCTAACCAAGAAAATAGTGAACCTGATGTAGGGTCGAAAAAATTACGTCCATCATTAGTTAACAAAGGAAATTCTAGCTCAGAAAAACAAAGAATGCAGCAAAGTGCGCTTGATCGGTTTGTTGATGTAGATACGGAAAAGAAAAAATTAGAGAAAAGTATAAGCGACCTTGAAGAATTAAGCGGTAGACTTCAATCCAGTGCAATGAATATTCGTATGGTGCCGGTCAGATACGCTTTCGATCGGTTTCCGGTGCAAGTAAGGGAGACAGCGAGGGGATTAAATAAGAAGGTAAGGCTTACTGTGTCTGGAGCGGACACAGAATTAGATAAATTACTGATTAATCAGCTTATCGAGCCTATGCTTCACATTCTTAGAAATGCAGTGGATCATGGAGTTGAAACCGCTGAGGAAAGAAAAGAATTAGGGAAGAATGATACGGCGCTCATTAAGATTTCAGCCTACTACCAGGGATCAGAGGCGGTAATTGAGATTGCTGACGATGGTAGAGGTATTGATACCGATAACGTGTATAAAAAAGCAAAAACCCTGGGGTTAATAGATGCAGAAAATCGCGACCACCTTTCCCGGGAAGATATACTAAATTTAATATTCGAGCCTGGGTTTTCAACCTCTAAAGAGGTAACTACTTTATCGGGTAGAGGCGTTGGGATGGACGCTGTTCGTAGGGCAATTTCCCAAGTGCATGGGACGGTAACAGTCGATTCCGTACTAAGTGAAGGATCAACGTTCAAGATAAGGCTACCGCTTTCTTTGGCAGTGGCCGGCGTCCTGTTAGTTACTGAATACAAATATAAGTTTGCATTTCCTGTTCTTCATGTCGAAGACATTTTAACAGTATCGAGTGATCAGATTGAGCTAATTAGTCAAACGGAAATTTTTAATTACAGAGGGGAAGCCCTTCCTGTCACTACCTTATCCAATATTTTGAACTTTAAGGGTAGTGATTTTAATGAGGAATTGGTTACCATTGTAATACTCTCTGATGATGGTAAAAAGAAATGCGTTAAAGTAGATAGTGTCCTTGGGCGCCAAGATGTTATAATTAAAAATCTGGGAGATTTTATCAGGCATGCTCCATCTGTTATGGGCTGCACTATCTTAAGTGACAATCAGCTAATTTTAATTCTTAATTCGTGGGAAATTGTTAACTCAAAAAAAGAATTAAATCGGTATAGGGCCTGATTAATTATGTCTGTCAATACCCAACATACAAATTCACTTGAGTATCTTACAAATGATAAAATTCTTTATATTTGTATAGAAAATGATTTTTATCGAAATTATTTAACCCGCAATTGCGACCAAGATAAAATACCGTATCGTGATATCGAATTAATTGATTTGCCGGGAACCATTTCCGCAAATCCAAACGCTATTATCCTTTTACAATCGGAGACACAGGAACAAAAAGTTATCGATCTTTCGGCTAAATTGAAATTATTGTTTGGCGCTGAGGTAAAATCTATTTTACTTTCTACAGATTATGAGGTTGCCACCGAGGTAGAATTTAAATTTGATGATTTTATTCATTTTCCGGCTGAGTTTGACCTTGTAGTCAGTTCAATTAGGAAAGTATTGAACGCTTCTAAAAAGATTTTAATAATTGACGATTCAAAACTTATTCATAGACATTTGATTCCTCCACTAGAAGAAAACGGGTACGAGATTTTTCAAGCTTTTGATGGATTGGAAGGTTTCGAAAAAGCACAAAAAATTCAACCCGACTTGATTATTCTTGACGTCGAAATGCCTAAAATGAATGGTTTTGAGGTATGCCAAGAAATTAGACGTTCTGAATTGACCCGAGATATCTATGTAATGATGTCAAGTACTCTGACATCTGCAGCAGATCAGAGTATGGGGTTTGAGTCCGGCGTGGATGAGTATGTTACCAAGCCTTTAGATATAGATGAACTTTTGGATCGCCTGAAAAAAGTATTGTTTTCGTCACCTGCCGGGCGCGAAAATCTCATCTTATTAAGCCACGATGATTCATTGGTTCAGACAAATGCAAAAAGTCTCCGTAAGCAAGGATTTACTGTAAAAACCTGTCAAACAATTCGTGAAACCGTTCACCGGCTTAATTCATTTAATGCTGTTCTTATTCTTTCAGAAATTGATCCTATCGACGGTACTGTTCCTGATTTAGTTAAACATTTAAAATTTGATGAGGCTGATAAAAAAATAGAATTGATCATTATCACAGACAGAGATAGTGCCTCAGATTCTAAAATGGTTATGAATACTGGTGCGTCAGCTGTCATTAGTAAACCATTTACCAACGACGGTTTATTAGCAACTGTAGAGAAGACATTAGCTGAACGTAACTTGCGTATTGAAAATTTACAAATTCAAAAATACCTATCCAAGGCATCGCGTCGTATTGCTATAGAAAAATCAATTCTTTTAGATCATTCTTCCCAAACGTTTGCGCAAAATAAGAAAGCTACGATTTTTTTTAGTGATATAGTTGGCTTTACAAATAGATGCGAAAGGTACTCAGCTGAACAAATTGTTTCACAAATTAACGGACTTTTTGATTCAATAACGGGCGTTATTATTGAACATGATGGTGACATTGATAAATTTATTGGGGACGCCTGCATGGCATTTTGGTTGGATGACGATCAAGATATTTCTGTAGTTAACGCCGTACGTTCCGTTTTGTCTATGAAAACGAACCTGGATGTATTTAATAATTCTTCGTCTGAATTGGCACGCGATCCTATACACATTAGGATTGGTGTGAATACCGGGGATGTAATACTTTGTGATATCGGGGCATCTAGTAATCGGGTAGATCTAACTATCATCGGCGATGCGGTCAATGTTGCTTCTAGAATGGAAAGTGCAGCCAAGCTTTATGGGTTGGATCATCTTATGAGTGAGGGCACTGTAAACCGAACTGATAGTTATTTCGAATATCGTTTGATAGATAGGGTAATTGTTAAAGGTAAAAATGCTCCGGTTGATTGCTTTCAATTGCTTAGTGAAAAGGGTCAATCTTCGCCATTACAACAAAATTTACAGGAAACCTTTGATCAGGCACTACAAGCATATTTTAGTGGTAATTTCGATACTGCGGTGGAACATTTTAAAAAGTCTAGCGAGTTTGAGGAACCTGGGGTTTATGCTAACCTAAACCCCTCTAAAGTATTTCTTAATCGTTGTGAGCGCCTGATAGAAGAAAAGCCTAAGCAGTGGAACGGGGTTTGGGAATTTCTCAGTAAATAATCTAACAAGGTTTTAATATGACACAGGAAAATCTAATGCCCTGGAGGCACTCCCTCGTTTTCAAAATAGTGGGAACAACAGTTTTTGTTTATTTCTTGGTCACGTTAGTGATCACGGCAATTCAGATGTATAATGAATTCACTAACACGAAAAGCCGTGTTTTCAATGACGTAAAAATTGCAAGCGAATCAATAAGGTCTCCACTCATAGAGGCTATGTGGAACCTTGACGAGGAAGTTATTCACCGAATTGTGAGTGGTTTGGTCAAAAACCCGTCTGTTTCCGGCGCGATAGCATTTAATTCAGATTCAGAAGAACATAGCCGCCATGCTAGCCTTAATACCAGCAGAAAGACAGAGGCTGTTAGTTCGGCATCAGATGATAATCCCTTTAACCTAAAAAACCCTATCCGCTTCATCTTTGAACTTACTAAGGATGACAAGATAGTAGGTAAATTAGCTGTTTATACCTCTGATGAAATTATTTGGGAGCAACTGATTGGTGGGTTCTCACATATCGTTTTCAACAAAATTATTGAAATAATCGTCCTCATTCTTGTGTTACTCGTTCTATGTCTCCGGATTCTTAGACCATTAAAGGTATTGATGGTTTCTGTAAACGATTTGAGTCTAGGTAATTTGGCTACAAAAGTTAATCATGAGTCTAAGGATGAGTTTGGCCATTTATCCAATTCTTTTAATTTGATGACCCAACAGCTATCAAGAATTATTAAGACAATTTCTGATGTATCAACGAATGTAGCTACCGGAAGTGTAGAATTGCGGTCTACGTCTAGTTTGGTCTCAGAAGGCGGTAGTACTCAGGCGAGCTCCGTCGAGGAGACTTCAACTGCGATTGCAGATATGGCCGATGCAATTAATGGTAATTCACATAGGGCGAAAGAAACAGAAGCTAAAGCAGAGCTAGTTGCGGATGAATCTAAGAAGTGCTTAGAGGCAGTACAACGTACGACAGATTCAATGAAAGACATTTCAGAACGAATTACTATTGTCGAAGAAATTACAAAGAAAATAGACTTGCTTGCATTGAATGCCTCCGTGGAGGCGGCTCGTGCTGGTGAGCATGGTAAGGGGTTTGCCGTGGTAGCATCTGAAGTAAGCAAATTGGCCGATATGAGCAAACAGTCTTCCTCTGAAATTCTTAGAGCTGCCAGCGAGAGTAGAGAATTGGCCGAGGCGACCAGCGCTATGCTTGCAAACTTACTTCCAGAAATAGAAATGACTAAAGATCTGGTTGTTAGTATTTCAGCTACAACAGAGGAACAAAATACAGGTGCTTCGCAAATTAATCATTCTATGCAGCATCTTGATAAGTCTGTTCAAAATAGTGCTTCTGCCGCTGTACAAATGTCAGAGATGTCTGAGAGCCTTGAACAACAGTCCATAAATCTTCAACAAGCCATTAACTATTTCCGATTTAATGAAAACGATACTTTTGAAACATCAAACTCGCAACAAATGCTTGAGGCGGGATCCCAGCCCCTCCAACTGCCATCAAAGTGATATTTATCTCACTTTCCGCATTACGTTAGACGAATTGTGAATTTCTGAAAGTATATAAAACCGTAATCTAAATACATTCGACGATTTTGGGCGAATGTTGATATCGGCCGTTCTATACTTGCGTAAAGTCTATAGAATATGAGTACTTTTATCGTTGCACCAATAAAAGTCGACTAAGGATCGAATTTAAAAAAATACATTAAACCAACCTATTATTTAGGTTTATTGGCATTCTAAAATAAATTGGGTAAATCAAACTTATCCTTGGATTATGTTATTTGTTACGTGTAGGAGCACCATAGTTGGAAGGTTTGATTAGATACGGGACACCGATGATGTACCGTATCGTTACATGCTTAGTTCCCTTATCAGGTGTATCGATTACATCTTAACTACTATATGTTGTGAATGGACGTTGGCATTTGGCAGGAATTTGGTTCATCGCAGCTACCATTTAGACCTATGAAATTAAGATTTGACAGCACAATCTGAGAGATTTTAAGGTTACGGTAACCTATGGGTCGAAGTATGTAATTACACAATGTATTTCTTATTTTTTCTGATGCAGGGGGCTGTCGTGGCAAAGTATACCTATACCGCAATCTTTTTCGTTTTTTCGCTAATAGTTACGCCAAGCTTTGCTCATGCAGAAGGTAAACAAATATCTTTATGTAGCTACGAGTGGCCGCCTCACCATGGTAAAATGCTAAAAAATGAAGGGTATACAGCAGAAATTATTAAACAAATATTTGAACCACAGGGGTATAAAATTAAAAAAGAATTCTATCCTTGGAAGCGAGCTCAAAAGTATGCGACAGAAGGTAAAGTTTGTAACGCAATTACAGAAATCTATTTTAATAATAAAAGATTAGAGTCCTATTGGTTTGGAGCACCGTACTCAGCTCATGAAGTTTACCTGTTTGCGTTAAAGTCTCACCCAGTTAAGGAATTCAACAATTTAAAAGAATTATCTAAATATACCATTGGTTTCAATAGAGGTGGTAAATTCACAAAAGAGTTTGATACTGCAGATTATTTGACAAAGAAAGAAACAAACGGTTATGAAAATGGGCTAAAATTACTATCCAAAAAACGAATAGATTTTTTTGTTAGTGCGAGATCCGTCGCCTTATTCGAAGCCCAAAAACTAGGAATACAAGACGATATTCACACCGTTGGGAAGCCACTTAAAAGAGCTTATGTTCATATGGCTTTTTCAAAGAAAGACCCCAAAAATCTGATAAGATTACAACACTATAATGAAGGATTATTTTTATTGCATAAAAATGGGAAGTTTAAAGAAATAATGAATAGCTATGGTTTCTAATTGTTAATGTCACAATAATCCTATAACTGGAATAGCGGCTCGTCCTGCTTGGGAAAGTGCCCGATCCTAACGAGGAACCTTGTTATTGGATACAAAGGTGTAGGGCGAGTATCTCGAACACAGACATCGCGGCAAACGGCATGGGACCTGTTGGCAAAACGGCAGTCCGTGCCACTTCATGAACTTCTGAAAGAACCGACCGAATGTGCAATGGCTCTGTTGTTGCTCGATGGTAGAACCTAAAATTCTCTTCTCCAGGCCAGTTATCAAGCCATTAAGTTAGCCATCTGCGCTGAAGCAACCACCCGATCGATTGAGTCTAATGCACGTTGGCGTTCACGGGTGTTAATTTCGAGCAGGAAGTCTGTAACGCCAAGGTCGATGTATGGACCGAGTAGGTCACCAATGTATTGAGGAGAGGCGTCAGGTGTAGGTCGGATGCGAAGCCGCAATCCAATTTCGATTTGCGCGGGATCACGCTCCGCTTCCATACATAACTGGCCTAGTTCAGTAATTCCCTCACGCATTGCGTTGACTGTTAAGCCGGTCGGTTGCCAGGCATCACCCCATCGAGCAGTGCGACGACGAGCGGCTTTACTGTTACCACCCACCCAGATATTCGTGCGCGTATTCAGGCGTGGTTCGAAACCACTACCGCCATATTCATACTGCCCGACAGACCAAGCTTCGTCCGGCGCGTCGCGCAGTTTTGTAAATAACTCACAAAATTCATCGGTGAGCTGACCGCGTGACCTGAATGGGACGCCAAGCGCATCAAATTCATGTTCAGCCCATCCCGCGCCAATGCCGACTGCGAAAGAATGTTGGGTTAAGTGAGCGAGCGTCGTAATACTTTTCAGAAGGGAGAAGGCATTTCGATAGGGAACAACTAATATGCTAGTGCCGAGTTCTATGTTGTCCAATTTTCCAGCTATATACGACAACAATACTAGAGGCTCGAGGAACGTTTCATGTTCCTTTGCACGGTGAGCGAACCCCCCCATCAAAATGTGGTCGCCGACCCAAAATTTGGTAAATCCAGCAGAATGCGCGTGATGGACAAAGTCTTTCACAAAACTGGCAAATGCATTGGGACCTGCTTGAGGTACCTGGAGACCAAGACGAATTTTTTTGGGCAATGTTTTCCCCGTGAAAAACTGCGGCCGCAATTAACAAGCTAATGCTCGACAGTTTATCTAATTGCTGCCCAACAATTTGTGGAATATATGGTGTAGTCTTTTTCTTTTTAATTGTTACTCCTCAATTTAACCGACATCTTCCTATTAATATACAATTCTATGGCAATGTTAGGCGATCCACTCCATCGATAGAAAGAATTTTGCTCTGCCTCGTACCGACAGTCTTGACTTGATGAATTATCTGTCTTTCTGAGTTTAATATACCCATCCTGGCGCTATTTAGGCGTGCAAAATTTGGCGCTGTGGCAAATTTACTAGGCTACGGCATGGGTTGGATGGTGCAAGACTGTACCGTCAAATCGCGTACTTTTCCAATTATGCATCATGTCCAGTAAACCCTCAGGTCTGGAAACAATATGACACATCGCACAGGGGAAAGCGCGAGTGAGAGGCTTAAGAAGCCGAGATAATAACCCATCCATCTCCGGACCGACACGAAAGAGGGGTGGAACATGCCGGCCCGGAGGGATGTGAAGCCGGTATAACACGGCCTTCAGATTTTTATACGTTGGGCACCGGCTATGGATCACACGGCCGATATAATTTTTCTGCCGCAGTCCGTGAGACAAGGACATGACCCGACGATGACGTCATATAGATGTAGAATTTATCGACGGTATTCAGATAACGGGTCGAGATATTGTGAAAGTAGGTATTGCTTTCGACACCTACTTTACCGTGATGTTGGGACTTGTAATTGAACTATTAACCGAACTTCAGGCGGTGGATGTATTCGAATTCCTTAAGGAGCGGCTGAGCCATTTTCTGCCTCAATGTTTTGGTTTAAGAAGGGGGAGATTAACGGTTTACTCCTCAATTAGGCTGGCCGAGCGGGCCGGCTACGCCTGTCGGTGTTATTTCACCGGCGATATCATTTTTAACAATCCAAAGAGGCCTTAGTTATGAAAGCAATTTTGACAGGGACGTACACACCGGAAGCGCTAAAAGGGTTAATGAGTGGCTCTGATAGAAAAGCCGCGGTTGAAGCTGTACTCAGCCAAGTAGGCGGAACGCTCGAGAGCATCATGTTTACTAGGGGTTCTATAGATGTTGTCGTGATCGCGGATTTTCCGGATACCACAAGCCTGGTAGGCACTGCGTTGGCTCTAAGAGCAAGTGGCGCCTTCGCAAATGCAGAATATTTAGAGGTCATTGATTTACCAACAGTTGTCGAAGCGGCTAAAAAAGCTGCCGGCGCTTACACTCCCGCTGGTTGAACAATGGCCTACCAAGAAAGTGGCAAGGGGGCGGCCTGCAGGCCGCCCCCGTTTCTTTCTAGGGAAAAGGAAGATGGTATGGCTAGAACGTTACCATCACCTTGATCGGGTGGACCTCTCCGTTGCTTACTTATGCCGGCTTTGCGTTGCATATAAATTCTTGTCGGATGTCCCAACCGCATTCAGGAGATCGATGCCGTTAATGCACTGCCTAAGAGGCTTCACTAATTCGATAGCGTCGTTGGTTTTAATTCCATCTCATTCTAACTATTTTTAAGTTGCTGTGATCTGAGCAGGTCCTTTCAACGAATAAGTGGGGCATATGGAATGAAGGGCCACAAAATGACTTCAATAGAAAAAGCTCTTGGAGCACCTGATACCAGACTCGCTTTAGTCAAGGTACTCTCGGAAAATAGTTTTGACTCAGTTTTGATTACAGACGCAACCCGCAGTGGGAAGATAATTTACGCGAACAAAGCTTTTAAAACACTTACAGGATATGATCCATCGGATGTGGTCGGTAAGAACCCGCGTATCCTTCAAGGTGCTGCAACTGACAAAAAAGTAATCCGTCGTTTGTCTGAAGCGTTAAAGGCAGGTAAGAGGTTTGAAGGGAAAGCGATCAATTACAAAAAAGATGGCACCCCCTTCATAATGTACTGGCGTGTTCTTCCAGTTAAAGTTGCGAAAAAAATAGAAGCTTGGATTGCAATCCAGAGAGAAGGGTCTGTCATTTAGATATGTACAAATGCATTAGCAGCTTGTTGATCTTAAGGTCGTATTAAAATGGATGACCTAAAAATAACAGGACCCTGGTCAGTGCCGGACATTGAAGCTTATTTTGATCAGGCGACTATCCCGATGCGCCTATCGGTTATCGCTAAATCAGGCTGGCCCGTGGTCTTATCTCTTTGGTTCTTATTTGAAGACGGGGTTTTTAAGTGTGTCAGTCGAGGTCATTCAAAGGTCATCTCGTTTCTGCAAAATAATCCTCGCTGCGGACTTGAGATCGCCGGCGAAACTGTTCCTTACCATGGCGTAAGAGGGCAGGGCACCGCCGAAATTATCGAACATGGGGCTGCCAAATTGTTAGAACGGCTTACAGATCGATATATCGGCCAAGATGAAACGCCATTTCGGAAATGGCTACTTGCTGGATCCGCAGAGGAAGTTGCTATTACTCTAAAGCCAATCCGTCTTATGAGTTGGGACTATCGAAGCCGGATGACTAAATGAACAAACAATGCCATTTCACAGTAGACTAGCGGTCGTATACCGCAGGCATTTACTAGCAGAAAAACTCGTTGTTGTGATCTATTGACAACAATCCCTTTTTGCTTTGGTCCCTAACGCCAATGCGAATTAGGAAGCAAGGGCGTGGCTTTACCACGCCCCATTTCTAGATATGTACTCTTCAGCTGTTGTAGCTCTGTACAGATCGCTTCGACTAAGACCAATATCCGCCAGCATACGGTCGCTCATTGGCAATATTTCTTGGCGAAAACGGTTCCAACGATAGCGGGCAAACGCAGTCGCAATGATGCTCGCCAAAGCATTCAGAAAAAAGGGACGAGTTGTCCCTCGCGACATGGTGATCTCAACCATCGCTAAAGTCCTTATTTAGGTTTTTTCCCAGTGTGTTACGGCCCATCTCGGGTCGCTTCAATCGTGTATATAAACCTTATTAAATAAAAGTAACGTTTCATTATTGCAGTGCTGAATTGACAGATTTGCATAGCGCCAAATAAGACAAGTTTTTCTGATCGTTTAACGGTCGGAACATAGGTTCGGTGGGGTCCGCTGCAAGATAAAATTCGACGCCTCTCGGCATTTCGAAGCGAAGATCGGTTCAGAGCGTCATCATGCAACTTTTAGGCGCTGAGTAGCCCCTGGGCCGCCCCGGCTCAAATTCCCACGGCTCCGTCTTGCTTAGGCCAGTCCTCTCGAGGTGGCGGCTTTTTCTATTGTGGCATCCTTCTCACGGATTTGGATTTTTTTGCCAATATTTGGCCAGAAAATTAGGCAATCAACATTCTAGTCGTGGGGAGCGGATGAAGTCGCAACTGCCTTTTCAGTGGGAGCAACCAAACATCTGAACGTCATGAACCACGGGCAGCGCAGCGACCAGGATGACGACGCTGGGCATAATTGATGTCGTGCATTAGCATCCGGTGCAAACTGGTGGCGACCGTTCGGGGAAACGAGTGGAGCGGAAACTTGCAGCGATTTTGGCGGCAGACGTAGTCGGTTATTCCCGTCTGATTGGCGTGGATGAAGCTGGCACACTCACCGCTTTGTCTGCACTCCTGAAAGGCTTGGTCGAGCCGACGCTGACGCGCCATCGGGGCCGTATAGCCAAATTGATGGGCGATGGGTTGTTGGCTGAGTTTTCAAGCGTTGTTGACGCCGTTGCGGCCGCGGTAGATATCCAAGAGGCGATGCCTGCGAGATCGGCGCATTTGCCCGAAGATCGTCAGATTGCATTGCGTATTGGTGTCAACATGGGTGATATCGTTGTCGAGGGCGGCGATATTTTTGGCGATGGCGTGAACATTGCCGCTCGACTACAAGAATTGGCCGTCCCAAACGGTGTAGCGATCTCCGAAGTTGCGCATCGCGAACTTCGAGGAAAATTAGACCTCCCATTCGAGGACGCTGGCGGGAAAAAACTAAAAAACATCACAGAACAAGTACGGGTCTGGATGTGGCCGCAAGTGAATACACCCTCAGAATTGTCAGGATTGGACGATACGCGCCTTGTCTTACCGGATAAGCCGTCCATTGCCGTAATGCCATTCGACAATATTAGTGGGGACCCTGAACAGGAATATTTCTCAGACGGAATTACCGAAGACATCATCACCGAACTCTCTAAAATATCAGGTCTCTTCGTAATCGCTCGGCATTCGGTTTTTACCTACAAGGGGAAGTCTGTAACCCTCAAGCAAGTGGGGCGAGAACTCGGTGTCCGGTTTGCTTTGGAGGGCAGTGTCCGCAAGGCTGGCAAACGACTGCGGATAACCGTTCAGCTGATCGACACAATGACGGATCACAACATGTGGGTGGAGCGGTATGACCGCGACCTTGAGGATATATTCGCGGTTCAGGACGAAGTCGCGCGAAATGTTGCGAAAGCGTTGGCAGTGGCACTAAAGCCGGAGGAGGGGAAACGCCTCAGTCGATTGCCAGCCGAAAACATAGAAGCCTACGACACCTATCTCAGCACTCGCGCGGCGTTGTGGCCGCCAACTAAAGAGAACCTGCTAACGGCACGAAACGCGTATCAGCGCATCATCGAAACCGAACCGACTTTTTCTGGTGGGCATGCCGGTGAGTCGATGACCCGCTCCTTTGATTTGGTGTTTGGTTATCGAAAAAATTTCGAAGAAGAAGGGCGTATTGCGTTGAAGTCAGCGGAGACGTCTGTCGCTCTTGACGACACGTTTGCGCACGCCCATTCCGCACTGGGTTTAGCGCATATGGTTTGTGGCCACCACGAAGCGGCAATAGATTGTGTGAAACGCGCTATTGAGCTGCAGCCGGGTGATGCGGATGTGCACTTGTACGCCACATTTCCAAACTGGTTCGCCGGAAATATTGATATAGCTTATGAAACAATAAACACCGCTCTCCGTCTCGATCCCCAATATGTAAATGGGCCATATCTTAATGTGCTGGGAAATATTTGCTTCCACGCAGGACGCTATGAAGAGGCGATTGATGCATTTAAAGAAAATACAGACAGAGGTGGTCCTCTCGCGCCACCCGCGTTGGCTTTCCGGACTGCTGCTTATAGTGCGGCCGGACGAATGGAAGAAGCGAAAGCCTGGGCCAATACGTTGTTAAATTTCATGCCTACCTTCAGGTCTACTAAATTCCCAATGTTGCGGATGTTTAGGAAACAAGAATACAGGAACCAGTTCATCGAGGCTCTGCGAAAAGCCGAATTGCCGGATTAACTCTGCGGCTTTTAGGATTGGCTAAAAAACGAACTTGCGACCGGGCTTAGGCATGATGGTAATTTTTTAAAAAACGAATAGCCTAAGTCGACGTCGGTTTTCCGTTAATCTACGTCCGGATTATTCTTTGCTTCGCTTTTCAACGCGACGTAATTGCGGCCTCCATAGATTTTTAGTGTTTAAATCTCTCGCCAAGGTTTTTTGATCATTCAGTATGGGCGAAATAGAATGGATCGCATCCAACAAATTCTCCAAAACGCTGTATCATCGAAGGATTTGCCCTTTGCCGTTGCGGTGACCGGTAACGCCGCCGGATTAACTTGGTCAGGTGCAGTTGGAGAAGCCGCAAAGGGACATGTGGCTGAAGTGGATACTGCTTTCAGAATTTTTTCGATGACCAAGGCAATTGGCTCTTGCGCTGCGATGATACTCATTGACCGCGGGAAACTGAGCATGAATACGCCCGTGGGAAGTATCTTGCCGGACTGGAATAAGCTTACTGTTCTTGACGGGTGGAATGGAGATATACCGGTCTTGCGTTTCCCTCGGACTACGGCAACCATCCGGCACCTGGCGACGCATACCTCTGGACTGGAATACGAACTCTATAATAAGGACGTCTCTAAATATCTTAAGGTTACTGGAAATCCATCGATACTGTCGGGCCGCAAATCTGCGCTTATTGGCTATCCGCTCACGTCTGACCCCGGCACACGTTGGGGTTATGGCATCGGGATCGACTGGTTAGGTCAAGTTGTGGAAGCCGTCGATGGTCGTCGGATTGATCATTTTTGCGCGGAAGAGATTTTTCAACCGCTTGGCATGTTTAACACGCATTTTGAAACTGATGATCTTATGGGTCAGCTGGCAACAGTGTATCAAAGGGGTGAGGATGGGGACTTTACCCCCTTTGAACTATCTCCCCCAGCGCAGCCAGAGATCTATGGGATGGGGCATGCACTCTATTCCACGGCAACTGATTACCTGAATTTTCTGCGGATGTTGCTAAATCGAGGGCAACTTGATGGCAATCGTATTCTGAGCGAGGCTGCCATAGACCAACTGTTAGCAAACCAAATGCAGAGCAAAACATTTCGGTCTATGCATACGGTTGCACCGTTAATCACTGCCAATGTCGAAATGGCGGAAGGCACGTCTCACAGCTTCGCCTGTATTCGCACGGAATCTGACCAACAGGGTAAACGTCGTTCCGGGAGCCAAAGCTGGGCGGGAGTGTGCAACACTCATTTCTGGGCAGACCCAGCATCAGACATAGCGGCGGTAATTATGACCCAGTCGCTACCATTCATGGAGCCGCGATTTCTAAAAACATACGAGGCCTTTGAATTTGCGGTCTACCAAACTCGTTGATGCAATACACCGTTCAGCCTTCGCGGGCGGTCTTTTACGACCTCATAACATTTTGTCGAATAGGGTGGCCTAATTTTTGCGGCCGTGACAATCACCCCTCATATAGAGAGTTTCCGCACCTGGCGGCAGGCATCTTATTGGTCAATTGGATGTAACAACTGTTTTGTGATGTGTTGTGCCGAATTCTTTACCGCGGTAGTGCTAATAAGCGAATTAGCGTTGGTAATGCGCGCTTAGCCGACCTTGGTCTATAGGTATTGTTTGTTGGCAAATCCCGTCTAAAAAACGGCAGAAGAAACTGCCAGGCAGACTTAGATGGATTATAATCGTTAGNCACAGNNCGNCTATTCTGCCTGCAGGGCGCGCTCGACGAAATCGAGCCGNTCCTGGCCCCAAAATGGTTCACCGTCAATGATGTAGGTCGGNGCTCCGAAGACTTGCTGCTTGATGGCTTCATCTGTGTAGGCGTCGTAAATACCACCGATTTCGTCCGACTTGGCGGCGGCTAGCAGCGCAGTACCGTCCATACCTTGCGAGCTGGCGATGGTAGCTAGTTCTGCATCCTCAGCAATATTTCGCTGTTCCGCCCAGAGACCATGCAATATCGCGTATGACAGGCGATTGGTCTCGAGACCTTGTTTATCGGCTGCGATGACCATTCGGTTGGCCAAGGTATCATCAGCTCTCTCAAAGGCCGGTTCCAAAATGATCTCGATGCCGAGATGATCGCGCCAGCGTTTCAGCTCGAACATTCTGTATCGTTTGCGCTGCTCCGACCGCTTTGGCAAGGTCACGCCACCTGATAGCGGAAATATTTTCCCAAGGTTGCAAGGCCGGTAGTTGATTGCAGCACTAGCCCTATCGGCAATTGATTTGAACCGCACCGACCCGAGATAGGCCCAAGGTGACGCGTGCGTGTAGAAGTAGTCGATCCTTTTGCTCATTTGGTATGCTCCCTTATGCCAATGTATCGGGTCAGGATGTTTCACAAGACCCGCGGCATCTGCTGTCCTCGCAATGACCGAGGCCAAAATTCCCTCCGGGTGAGTTAGCCACACCTAGGGCAACGATTGGTCAATAACAATCTCCTGCGCTTTTGAAAGGGATAGTTTATTGAGCGGGAATTATTCCCATGTTGTGCTGTCTTTAGGCATTGCCGCGCCATCGAAGTCGCGCACAGTCAGATTAGCAGTGTCCACACCTTCAACGCAGTTTAGATTAATATTGATCCGTCGGGCCGAATACTTTCCTCGTCCTTCCATTAGTGTGAAGCATTGAATTCCACAGTTGGGACAGAAATGATGAAGGAAAATGCCTGAGGCGTATGTGTTAGCTCCATTGGGGGCTTTTACGTCACCTTTCACTAAGCGAAATTGTTCTGGTGAAACTTTATGTAATAGTGCCCCACGACGAGTGCAGAAACTGCAATTGCACCGAAGTGCGGTTGACATTTCCGACTCAAATTCGAACGTAATATTCCCGCATTGACAAGAGCCGCGATACGTTTGCATCCTAAATCTCTTCCATTTTGGTTTTAAAGGTGCCTTTTTTGCGAAGTTGGCGTCCCAGTCATTCTCTGTTCACGATCATTTGGCTGCGCATTAAAATTTCGTCAAGTTCTATAAAGTCTCAGTCTTTCTTGGCCTCTATATGATCCTTGATTACCTTGGTGGCGGCACAGGCCACAAGTGGCGGGCCGGCTACAGCATTTTCCGACACAAATAAGGTGCGGGAGCTATCCAATTGAGGGGGATTCGTAACTTTCGGATCGTCTCAATATCCCTGGACCCCCGGGAGCGAATAAACTAGAAAATTACTGCCCTATTATTAAATCGCAAGGATACTCGTATGAAAGTTTTAAATTCATTTGGTCCAAACCCAAGAATGCTTCGCATGTTTATGTTAGAGAAAAATATAAATATTGCCGCTTTAGAACATGACCTAATGGGCGCGGAAAACCGTCAAGATGAATATTTATCAAAAAACCCTGGCGGTCAGTTACCGGCACTAGAGCTTGATGATGGATCAGTGATTGCTGAAACTGTTGTAATCTGTGACTACCTAGAAGAATTACATCCCGAACCAGCCCTGATAGGTGGAACGGCGCAAGAACGAGCTGAAGCAAGAATGTGGAACCGCCGTATCGAACAAAAAATAACAGAAAATATCTATGCTGGATTTCGTTTCGCCGAGGGTCTGCAATTATTCGAGAATAGAATGAGGTGCTTACCAGAGGCTGCTGATGGCTTGAAGGCTGCAGGTCAAGACGGCTTGGCTTGGCTGGATACACAGATGCAAGGTAAGAGTTTCATCTGTGGCAATCGAATTACAATTGCTGATTTGGTCCTTTATTGTTGTACTGATTTTGCATCAGGTGTTGGTCAGACGATTGATGCTAAGCTTCAGAACGTTAATGGTTGGTTTGCAAGGGTAGAAGCTCGAGAAAGCGCTGCGGGAAGCTTGCATCCTGCAGCAGAAAAAGTTGGCATGAGGGGCTAATCCTGAGCCGATCATTTTGGAGCCTAGCTTAATTTGAACTTTCAATCAGAAAGTAACGCTTAGTCCGTAAAACCTGCCTTGTGAAGACCATCGCGGAAGTGCTGTACATCTTCTTCCCGCACATAGTGCTGCAATGTCATTAATTTACTGATGTCGAGTTCGGCGTCTTGACGCCGTGCCATTTCTACACAGAATTCCGCCTGTGTCTGGTCTTCACAATAGGCATGACTAGCTGCCAGAAATGCGGTTTGCAGAATATCCGGGTTCTCAATATGCCGGGTCGCCGATATCGCTTCAGTGTAACGTCGACTAGTGTAATAGGCGCGCGCCAAGTGGCCCCAAAACCGAGGTGGGTGCAGCGGGTTTAGTTCCATCGCCTGCTGGATCAACTCTATGCCCTCCTCCGGACGACCTTGCCAGGTTAACAATTCGCCCGACTGAACGACTACGATATCGTAGTTTGGATTTAGTCGATGCGCTTTTTGCTGGTGATGCTGGGCTTGATCGAAATTGTTAAGGGCGATGTGGATGGCGGCTAGGACTCGGTGAATGTCGGCGTCGTTCTCATCAAGTGCCAGAGCTTTTGACAAGTCATTCTGTACAGCGCTGAAGGCCTCCTGCTTGTCTAAATCCGACCAAGCATAGGTTAAAGCCTGCCCGAGTACACACGCCCGCCATGCCCAGGCATGGGCATAGTCTGGATCCAACTCAACTGCCCTCTCTAGCAATTTTGAAGCCTCAGCATTATCGCGTTGGTTGCTTTTGTGGTGCAAAACCTTGGCCGCCAGGACGCATTCGTAAGCCGGCATGCTCTCAGTCGGGATACGCCTTGCTCGATCCGTGTTATCCGCTTCAATTCGGCCCGGTACAATCGCAACGATCGCCGACGTGATTTCATCCTGTAGGGCAAAAATATCCTCAAGATCCCGATCATAACGTTCGGCCCAAACATGCCGGTCAGCAGATACATCGATCAGCTGCACGTTGACCCGCACACGATTTCCGGCCTTGCGTACGCTACCCTCGACGACATAACGGGCATTAAGTTCCTTCGCCACTTCCGCAGCCAGGAATTTTCGTCCTTTAAAGGTAAAGGTCGAGTTCCGTGATATCACAAACAGGCCGCTGAAACGCGATAATTCAGTAATAATGTCCTCGGTGAGACCATCAACAAAAAATTCCTGCTCGGGGTCCGAGCTCATATTATCGAAAGGCAGCACAGCAATGGACGGCATTTTCGCTTCGCTGCTGATTTCGTCATCAACTTCGGTGAAGGGCCCTTCCGTATACCCGCAAAGTATTCGGTAGACACGGATGGGGTCCCCAATGTTTTTAACTAAAGTGTCGCCGATATCCTCAAATTTACATGTCACCTTATTGCGGATCTGGTCATAAACATGTGAGGAAATGCATATCCCCGGTGCTTCGGATAAGCCTTCAAGTCGCGCGGCAATATTTACGCCGTCGCCGTAGAAATCATCAGCATCGACTGTGATCTCCCCAAGGTTAATACCCATACGGAAATTTAGCCGGCGACCCTCTGGCCTTTCTCTGTTCCGCTCGATAAACATCGTCTGCATAGCCATGGCACATTCAACAGCACCACTCACAGTGGCGAACTCCGCCACAAAACCGTCGCCAGTATTTTTGATTATGTTACCAGAATGGCTCCCGATAGTTGGCTTGACCACTTCTTCGCGTATCTCTTGCCAAGCCAGCACTGTTCCGGGCTCGTCCTCGTGCATTAGGCGGGAGTATTGTTCCATATCGGCAACCATTATTGCCGCGAGCCGTCGATCGACTGACCTCATTACGCCAACTATGCCCCCTTACTTCGATAAGGCTATATCTAACACCTTACAGGCTACCGGTTGTCTACGTGTGAAACAGATTTGTACACGACAACTATTACGGTTTTGATTTTGGCGGTTCTTGCCAGCCATTTCTAGGCAGCATTATTCTGACATAGCGAATCACGGAGACCACAAATGGGTAAACCTCTCCGGTGCAATTCTCTGGAATGCTTTGGCACAATCAAAATTATACCAAACCTGGTGGCACTGCCGGTTACGCGAATTGCGTTACGCCTTAGGAACGCCATATCATCCTCGTTGCATATGGTCAGCATTCCAGTGTTTCTCAGGAATAGGGTAGTTATAACATGACATTTCCCGATGCTGTTAAAGGCCGAGCGGTTTGGACGGCGGCGGAGCTGGCTGCCGATGGCAATTGGATTCACATACTGAGCCAATCAGAATGTGCAGAGGTGTTTGAGGCGACCAATTCCGTATTGGCGCAGGGCCTTGATCTTGAGGGCGTCGGCCGCTCGGAATTTCCTCTGCCGGGCCTGGCGTCGGTGCTAGACAGTCTTGCCCAAGAGCTACACGAAGGGCGGGGCTGTATTCTAATTCGAGGGTTACCCGTCGACGATTTTGAAGAAAACGGATTGCAGGCAGCCTATTGGGGCATCGCTGCACATTTTGGCGCGGCCATTTCACAGAATTCGAAAGGGCAGCGCCTGGCCGCCGTCACTGATAATGGCAACGATATCAGGCGGGGCAACACGCGCGGCTATACCACCAGTGCCGCTCTTTATCCACATAGCGACATGTGTCAGATGACCGGATTACTCTGTGCTCAGCCGGCAGCTCAGGGCGGGGAAAGTCAAGTCGTTAGCTCCATCTCAATTTACAATCATATTCGAGCAACAAAACCGGAGCTCCTGGAGATTTTATTCCGGGGCTTCCACCACGATCTGCGAGGCGAAGGGCCAAGAGCCACAATCGACGAAGTCACTGACCATCGCGTGCCCATCTTTAGCGAATGCGAAGGATGGCTTTCTTGTGCCTTTAATCCAAAAATTTGTATCAGCGGAGAAGCAAAACGCGGCACACCTGTCTCGGCAGAAGAAATCGCGGCGTTGGAGTATGTCAGCGAGGTCGCCGCGCGACCTGAATTTTCCTACGAGACGATCTTAAAGGCGGGTGATATCCAGTTTGTAAATAATCATACGGTCCTGCATTCACGTAGTTCTTTCATTGATGCCGAAGGTCCTGCGCAACGGCGAAAACTGTTTCGCCTTTGGCTTAACCCGCACTTGCAACGGTCTCTGGAGCCAAATTTTGCAGATCGATATAACACCGGCCCAAACGGTGGTGTCGCTGTCGGCGATGCAGCGGAGTATGTTTTCTAGGGACGGGCCGTTGGCTGTGGGATTTTGGTTGCGGGGAGAATATGTTCGACCATGGACGCCACGCTCTCATGGACCCATAACAGGGGGCTCCGTTGTTGTGGTGAGCTGTCAATGGGACACGTTTTTGCCACATTGCAGCAATCCATGACCGGTCTGTGCCACGCGCCGCAGGCATAATGTCAGCGGATGTATTCTATTTATTCTAAAACTCTATCGTCTTTGCGAGTTCGTTATCAGCAACGATTGGGACCTTAAAGCGGCGGATTACCGGGGCATTGCCATAAAGGTCCACAACCGACTTCCGCCATTCTTCGCCGTGCCAATGGTCGGCAGCCTCTTCATTTTTCCAATGGTAGATACCACCGCCTTGTCGAGCTTCCTCATCGTATAGATAGCTCTTACGAATAAGCTCCTGTACACCCCGCCATTTCGGACTTGTCTCTTTGTAATTATTTAAAAGGTCTTCTTTCGACATATGTTCCGGAAGCCCAAATGTAATAACTTCGATCATCATGTCTGCATACTCCCAGGAAAAAGTTCATATTTTTTAGAGATTCCAAGCACAACAGAGACTTGGAAAATTTTAAAGCAATCCAAGTGTGGTCAATTTCAAGCTTTTACTTTGGCTGCTCTGTCATGGCTGGCGCACCGGGGGCGTAGTGCTCGGTTTTTGTGATGACGCGTCAACGGGACAGGCCTGCTCCCCATCGCAGCAATCTAAGATCGGTCTGCGGCACGTGCTGCACTCGTAATGGCCGCGGATGAATTCCATTCGGGCGGGTTGTCCGCACCAGGGGCAGCGGTCAGTCATTGACTAAACAAATCCCTCCGGGTTTTCGGGATAGTCGGGTTGATTATAAGGCATTGCCTTTTCAAAGGCAGGTATTTCCCGACAACGCTGTTCAATTTCACACAGTGTCGGATAGGCAGATAGGTCGATCTCAAATAATCGAGAATTGTATAGCTGAGGAACGAGGTAAATATCACCAATAGTTGGTTTATCATCATAACAGAAGGGGGTTTTCACGGCACGCTGCGTCATAAGCGCCTCGAGGGTTTGATAGCCATGATGTAACCAGTTTTCATACCAAACCTTTAACTCCTCTTCAGAAAAACCATGTTTTTCCATTAGGTTACGTCTGACACGACGCACGCCAACCGCATGCATTTCGCAAGCGATAACCTGACCAAATGCTCGTGTTCTGGCGCGGGCAACTAAATCTTTGGGAAATAAGGAAGGACCTTCAAATGCGTCCTCGATAAATTCAACTAGCGCGGTAGATTGTACAACGCGCTCTCCATCTATAACTAGAGTAGGCATCAAACCCTGAGGATTTATTAAAAGATAGTCTTCTTTGCTGATTGAATTGCGGGCATTGGGTACACCTTCGTCAATGCCAACGGTCTCGACTACGATATACTCATAAGGGATTTTCTTAATATTCAACGCTGTCCTCACGCGCTGACCAGCTGAGTTGCGGTAACGGGAATAAAGTTTCAAGTCCATAGAAGGTTCACCCTAAAATTTAACGGACAAATACCATCCGAGTTTCAGTTTGTCAGGAATCGTTTCAGTCTTGAAGGCCTACATAATCAGAGCTCTGGAGCACTGGGCGACACGTCCCTGTTGGATGTACAATTAGATAAATTCTTTTCTTTAATTGCGCCCATTTCCATCGATCGCTCTTTAGTTTCCAGCTCTGTGCCAGAGAAAAAGCCAGGAATTAATAGCTTCTCACACCTGTATATTAGTCTGATCACTAATCAGCCTTGAAACACAAAAGTCCAATAATTGCGTGTTCCGAATACAGGTCCACACTACCGGCCCCAATTTGTCTTTCAAAAGCAGCAGACGACCAAGGATGAAGCGGCGCTTAGTCCAAATTAACAATTGGAATCTTCAGATCTTTATCCTAACCCAGCCAGGGTTTTCTTCTGCAGCTTTCGGATAGTCTGCGGTCTGGTAAAGACCTTGAAGGATCAGGCTCGTGGCCATTCCCACGTTCATTCGCGCTAAATGCCCCAATGCGCCGCCTCTCTATCGCCGACGTATCATCTAAAGGCCTGAACCCTATCCTCATACATTTATAATCTCTTGTTACTGACGTCTTACAGTATGGATACAGCGCCACATACCGGGTTATCACCGGGGAGACGTACTACTCCCACAGAAAATATTTGGATAATGCTGGAGGGAGTGTGCTGGTCTGAGACTTTCTAGCTCCGAAAAAGCCGGGCCGGTGCGTATCAGGGCGTAACGGACCGGCCCGGTGTAAGCAGAAGCTCCAAAATTTCAGCTTCAATTTGGTTACGGTGAGCAGCAAAGCATGGATCACATACCAGGCAAATATTTCTAGCGCTTCGACTAACAGCCGAGTTGTGCCTGATATCGACGTGGATTTCATCGCCGCCAGCAAATAATTAGGTCAAAATATTATTGAAGCAGTTATCGCCCTTGACATCTTCCTTGCCGTAATGTTCGGGCGTTTAGATGAACTGCAAGCCGAACTTCGGGCGGCTGATGCAATCGATGTCTATATGACGCAAGAAAGCCATGTGCTGCTTCATCGTCGTGGTTAAAAAACATAGGAGTAACCAACGGGTCACTCTTCTGTCGGCGCCCGGTATACCGGCCAACTGAACCTGTCAATATCGGCGGCAACACAAAATATGTCCCGTCTCTGACTCATGGTTTTGCTAGCGTTTTGGCCACGTACGCAAAACAGAGGAGTTACAAATTATGTCAAACCTCGTTGTAGGTATCTTAAAGCCATTCAATGGAAAACGCTCAGTGGCAGAAGAGCGTCTCAAGAAAATGGGCTCTGTACTTGAACGACATGGCGCCAACGTCAAGACAACGAATTTCGTTGCTGGTCAGTACACAGGTTGTATTGGTTTCATACGTTCTTACCCCGACTTTAAAACAGGGATGGCAGTTATGCAGGCCTCAGCCAAAGACCCTGAAGGTCAGGAGGTCACAAAACTGAGAGCAACCGACCCCGCTGGTGAGATGGTCGTCATGAGAGAGGTTCATCGCACCATTTTCGGAGAAGGAAAATGGGCGAGTAATCCTGTTTCGATGGTCAGGCACTACGCTGTCTCAAGAGCCAATGTATCAAAGGCGATGCCAATCTTAGAAGGCGTCCAAAAAATTATGGATAAAGAAGAAGTGAATGTCAGAGCGTTCATGCCTGTTTTGAGTTCTGAGATGAGCCGTATAGGTGTTTCTTATCAATTCAAATCTTTGGATCACCTTGGGGAAGTTTTGGATGAAACTGCTGCTTCTTCTGAAATGCAATCTCTAATAGAGGAAGCCAATACGTTTTCTTCCCTAGAAACAGCAAGTGTTATGGCGGCGTTCTAGCCTTATCCTCTTACTTTCGGCTAGATGGACACGGCGGGGGCCCGTAAGCCGCCGCCGTGTCCATCGTTTAAAGGTTGGCGAATTCATGTAGTCTTTAGCGATCACGCTAACGAGGGAGGCCTTCATGTCGATCGATCGCTATACTAAAATAATTCTGACTGTAATCGCGCTATCGCTTGTCGTAATGGCGGCTCAGCACCTTGTGAAACCTGCGTTTGGTGATCCGAATTCCAGTTGTAATGAATTCAAATCAAATGCACTTGAAACAGCGCGATACAGCAACGCTGTTTTCAAAAAATTGAGCGATAAGTCCAGCGACAAAAAATTATGGCAAGACACCATTCGTTGGAATACTGATATAGCCGCAAATTGGTCAAACGTTTACACTGCGTTCTGCAAACCATGAACCTCAATGGAGGTAATTGGTAGCTATAAAGTGGCGGGAAGCAGCCGTTAATCGCTGCCTTAGCAAGAAGTCTTCAATCTCACCCAAATCAAAGTCAATCAACCGCTAGAACGGTTTTTTCAATGTACTCACTCTAATTATGGTAAGCGGGAATGGTGCCGTTGACATCAAGCCCGGGACAAATGCGCTCACTAATCACGCCGAATAGCTCGGCTTTTTATCGGTCATTGAAGGTGGTTATCAATGCTGTGCATGGTGCAGGTCGGTTCAACCGCAGAGTGCTAGGCGGCGGCTCTTTTTGACCCGTTGCTGAGAACAGGCTTAAATCTCTGGTAATTTAGTTACAGCTATAGTCCCGCGGCTTTTTTCGAGATGGTTCGCGGTAGGTATATTTCCTCTCAGAAAAGTGGGGGAGAACATTAATGTCTGTGATCCAAAAAATGGGTAATTACCCGGTCCCCCCTGGCGTGATCGAAGGGCCAGCCGCCTGGTGTGGGCCGCGGCTTGATGCGTCGCGGGAGTGGGTTTGGCACTTTAGCGAGGACGAACTGGTAGAACTCGATGCCGCCATGGTGGCAGTGAAGGCAAAAGGCATCGATATAGTCGACATTCAGAAAACGGATTTTCCGTTGCCGGCCCTCGGGCCCAAGTTGGACGAAATTCGGCAGGAGCTGTTAGTTGGGCGCGGCTTCGTGCTGTTTCGCGGGCTGCCGGTGGCACGCTACACCATCGAGGAAACGGCTATTCTCTATTATGGCTTCGGCATGCATTTTGGTTTGTCGATCCCGCAGAACGCCAAGGGACATATTCTGGGTCACGTGAAGGATCTTGGCTACGATCAGACTGACCCTAATGTCCGCATCTATCAGACTACGGCGCGTCAGACCTTTCACACCGACCCTTGCGATTTCGTGTCGCTACTGTGCTTGAAACCGGCTAAAAAAGGTGGACTATCGAGCATTGTCTCCTCGGTCACGGTTTATAACGAGATGGTTCGTCGCCGGCCGGACTTGGCGAAGGTCTTGTTCCAGCCGATCGAATCCGACCGTCGCGGTGAGGCGCCCGAGGGGCGCAAGGGCTATCACACGATGCCAGTCTTTAACTGGTTTAAGGGCAGTCTGCTGACACTCTATCACCGCAGTTATATCGAGTCCGCGCGGCGCTTCGAGGACGTGGCGGAGTTGACCGATGCGCAGCGGGACGCGCTTGATTTATTGGACGAACTGGCCAACGACCCGTCCTTGAAGCTGGACATGGAATTTAACCCAGGTGACATCCAAATTCTGCATAACTATCAGATCCTGCACGATCGCACAGACTACGAAGACTGGTCGGAGCTAGAACGCAAACGACATCTGTTAAGGCTCTGGATTTCTGCGCCCGACGGGAAGCCACTGCCGGAACCTTTCGCCGAGAACTTCGGTTCCATTGAGATCGGCAGCCGGAAGCGCGGTTTCATGCGGGATATGGTGAAGGAATACACAGCGCCATTGGAAGCGGAATAACGCGTTTGGCAGTTAGACGCTGCGTTTGCGCTTACGCAACGTCAAACGTGACAATATCTCGTAGGTCAAATTATTCTCAGGAGAAACTGCAAGTTTTGGTTGTTGGGCCATGGATTGGAAGCGGCTCCGGTCGCTCGTTCGCCGGCCGTGCCATTCGCTAAGGAGCAGTATTTCAACGAGATGGGAAGAATTGACTGATAAATTCAAGTCGCCTCGCTGTGTTTTGCCTCAACATATCAATCGGCGAAACATGGTTTGACGAAATGCCCCAGAAAACCGGTAGCCAAGTTCATACCAACTTTCGAGGCACTTTAATGAGCCCGGTCCGTTGCATCGTGAGGAATTGCGAAGCATGTTGAGGCCAAGGCGTAGAGATAGAGGAGCGGGCGAAATGGCCTTGAAACATGTGGTGACCGAAATCGGTATGGGGACTGATATCCGCGGAGCAGATCCGACCAAAGCGGCTGTGCGCGCCCTGCGCGACGCGCTGTGGCATAACTCTCTCAGCGTCGCTGCCGCATTGGGTCAAGATACTGATGCGATGAAGGTCGAGGTAACCATTGGTGTCCCGATGCCGGACAAGGTTGACACTGAACAGGTTGCCGCCGTGCTTCCGCATGGGACTGGAACGGTGAACGTCGTCGATGGCGGGTTGCAGATACCCAACGATACCGGCACCGATTCAACGTTGATCGCCCACGCAGCTGCCGTCGTGCGGCTGGATCTGGATTGAGGAGGGTTTCGTTATGACAATGAAACGAGTCATCCTAGAGATGGGCGCCGGAAACGATCTGCACGGTAAGGATTACACCAAGGCCGCTTGCCGTGCCGTTGATGACGCGCTGCACCACAGCTCGCTTGTTATGATCCGAACCTTAGGCGTCAATAAGGACGACGTTCTAGTCGATGTCACGATCGGCGTACAGAAACCAGAACAGCTTGATATAGAAGCGATAAAAGCAAAGCTGCCCGTCGGTAAGATCACTGTCAGCGCTGTGAAGGGCGGTCTGGATCTGCCCGACGCGGATACTGGCGACACCTTGGTGATGGCAAGCGCTGCGATCGCCGTGCGGTTCGACGTCGATTAGGTCAAATCACAGGATGGATGGGACTGAAATGGTTCAATCGGTCTTTTTGAGTCCTCTCTAAAGTTGCGCGGAATGCAAGGCGCGAACTAAATCGTCTTGCAGGTCCAATGGGTCTTCCAGTCCAACGGAAAGTCGCACCAACCCTCCGCCGATTTTCAATTTTTCACGCTCTTCCTCGCTCAAACGTTGGTGCGTCGTGGTTTGAGGGTGGGTGATTAGGCTTTTCGCGTCGCCCAGATTATTCGACAAATCGATAATCTCTAATGCGTTCAGGAATTTGAAGGCCATTTCCTTGCCGCCGGTCAGGTCGAAGCTGACTATCGTGCTGGCACCGCTCATCTGTCGCCGGCACAAATCGTACTGAGGGTGGGAGGCGAGACCGGGATATATGACGTTGTTCAAGCAGGGTTGTTCTTCTAAGAAATGCGCGATTTGTAGTGCGTTTTTGCAATGTTGTCGGACTCGCAGATCGAGCGTTTCCAATCCCTTTAAACAAATCCAGGCGTTGAATGGGCTCATCGTAGGGCCGGTATGACGCATAAAGGGTGTTATGAATTCCGTTTGGAATTTTTTGTCACACAGTACGGCACCACCAAGCGCACGGCCCTGACCATCGATATGCTTAGTCGTAGAATAAACGACGATATCCGCACCTAATTGCAAAGGTCGCTGCAGTATCGGCGTTGAGAAGACGTTGTCGACAATCACCCTAGCGCCGGCCCGATGTGCAAGGTCACAGACTGCTGGTATGTCAATGATCTCCAAGGTCGGATTGGTGGGTGTTTCCAGGAATACGCATTTGGTCTTGCGTTTGAGTGCTTCTTCCCATTCTGAAAGATTGGTGCCATCGACGACGCGGGTCTCTATACCGAGCCGCGGCAGGATATCGGTGATTATATAAAGGCAGGAGCCAAACAGGGCCCTCGACGCGACAACGTAATCTCCAGCCTCGACTTGGCAGGCAAGTGCAGCAAAGACGGCGGCCATGCCGCTTGCCGTTGTGGTACAGGCTTCCGCGCCTTCCAGCAGTGCCAGCCGCTCTTCCAGCATCGACAGGGTCGGGTTGGCGTAGCGCGAATAGATGTAACGATCTTTATCGCCTGCAAACGCGGCTTCTGCTTCTTCGGCTGACTCATAGACATAGCCAGAAGACATGTAGAGCGCTTCGCTGGTTTCGTTAAATTCACTGCGTACTAAACCGCCTCTCACTAGCTTCGTGGCTTTCCGCCAGCCTGTGTTGAAGGACACCGTTTGCGTCATCGTCCCCTCCCAAAGGGGACCTCGCGTGAGGTGGGGTAATTAAAAAAAAACCCCGACCGCGAGGTCGAGGTTTCACACCAATCGGACCTTTTAGCGGTTTATTTAACGTGGCCGCAATCCGGTCGGACAAATCGCCACGGGCATTTTTCTACAGAGCGTATGGTTACGCGTCAAGGGAGTTAAGCTCGGGTAAATCTAATAGAATACGTTGTTACTTTGTCTGGGACATACATCCTTCGCAATTGAGATGTGTTTTCCGTGTTAAATTGGGCGCTCGCTCGACTACCCCTCAAATGCTTACGGTGGCACTCAATCACCTATGCAAAGCTTGGGTCAGGCATTAATGCGGAGCCTTGAACTTTATCATACGACGCCCAGAGAACGGCGCGCACTCAATTTAAAATACGCATTGTTGTCGGGGTGAAAACTATCGTTATACGTTATCCTCATTCAATTGTATCAATCGCCAGTTTGGTTGTGGAGACCAATTCCTCCATGGAAAGGAGGGAAGTCACATTGAAAATCGAGACATCGGCGGTTAGTGCGCGATAAAATGCATCATATGCAGCGGCGTCCGCGACACGCACCTTGAGAATGTAGTCGACGTCACCTGCAAGCCGGTGGGCTTCGAGAATTTCAGGGCGTCGTTTCAGAGCGGCAAGGAATCGCTCGATCCAAGTGGCCTCATGTTGAGCAGTTTTTACAAGAACGTAAAAACACATTCCCAGTCCGACGGCATCGGGGTTCACAATAGCAATCTGCCTCTCAATGATGCCCCGTGCTTTCAACTTCTTGATGCGGTTCCACACGGGCGTCTTCGACGAACCTACTGAAGTTGCGATCTCTTCGAGCGATCGCGATGCGTCATTCTGCATAGCTACAAGGATTTTCCGATCGAGGTCGTCCAAGCGTTCCATTATTCCTCGCTTGATAGCATTGGTGCGATAAATTTCTAAATTCTTTTGAATTTATTGAATTATATTCTTATTTTTTAAAGATTATAGACAAATTTTGGGAAATAATTTTCAATTGGCGTGTGGTGATTAATGCCAATAAAGAGCCAATCCCGTGCGCTATTTTCCTATTTTTGTCGATTTGAATGACGCCAAAATCATTGTTTCCGGTGCTGGAAATGTTGCGGTAGCTAAGCTGCGACTTTTAGCCAAAACATCGGCGCGTATTTCAGTATATGGGGTTAAGCCAGCACCTGAAATTGTGAGCTGGGCGAAAGAGGGCAAGATATTCTTGTTTCGTCGTCCAATGAAAACCGGTGATGCAGTTGGTGCGCGGCTCGTCTATGCGGCCAACTACGATCAGGCTGAGAATGCGCGAGTGGTCAACATCGGGAAGTCAGAAGGGGCGCTGGTCAATGTAGTTGATAATATTGCTGATAGCGCGTTTATCACTCCGGCAATTGTCGATCGTGATCCGGTTATTGTTGCCATTAGTACTGAAGGAACAGCTCCGGTTCTTAGTCGGCGCATTAAGGCTAAAATCGAGCAAATTCTGCCATGCGGCATCGGAATACTAGCCCGCATAGCCAAACGTTTCCGGGGGACCGTCGCGAAGTTAGCCGGTGGCCATCCGCGACGCGCTTTCTGGACGGATTACTTTGAGAGAGCAGGCCCAATTGCACTGTCAGAAGGTGGAGAGGAAGCGGTGGAAGGTGCACTACAAAACCTAATGCAGGTGCATCTTAACCTAGACAAGAATAGGACATTGAGAAGCGGCAACGTTTGGATAGTCGGCGCCGGACCTGGTGATCCCGAACTGCTCACGCAAAAGGCACGTCGTATCCTGCACGACGCCGACGTCGTTATTACTGATCGATTGGTGAGCAGCGAAATCCTTGAACTTGCGCGCCGTGAAGCAACCCTTTTCAAGGTTGGTAAGGTTCCAGGTGGCAGTGGCTGGTCGCAGCAAAATATTAACGCTCTCATGATCGAGCATGCCCGCAAGGGCGCTTGCGTTGTACGTTTGAAATCCGGAGACCCAGCTATCTACGGCCGTCTCGAAGAGGAGATGGATGCACTAGATGCCGCCGGTATCGGGTTCGAGATAGTTCCCGGTATCACATCAGCATTGGCCGCTGCTGCCCGTTACAAGGTCTCATTCACGCAGCGTGGCCGAAATTCTGAATTCCGCTTTCTGACTGGCCACGATATCGCGGGCTTTGCCGAACAGGATTGGCATTGGTTGGCAAACTCGCGTGCTGTCGCAGCCATTTACATGGGCGTGCTCGCTGCGCGTTTTTTGCAAGGCCGTTTGCTGATGCATGGTGCCGATCCAGCTGCAAAAATTACGGTGATCGAAAACATCTCTCGGTCACGTGAAAAGGTTGTCGTAACAAACGTTGGAGACCTAAGGGAAGACCTCCAAGTCAACAAAATAAAAGGGCCGGCAATTTTATTATTCGGTATTTCGGCGAGAGGCGCGTGTCGGATGCCGACAGGTGGGCAAGCAACGCAGGGCTTATTCAAAAAGCGCAGCGTAGCAAGGAAGTAAAGATGGAAGTCAGCCAAATACAAGTAATCAGTGCCAATGATCTTTTGAACGGCAACGTAGTTTATCTCGATGCTAACGGTGGATGGGCGGCAGACCTTTCGGAAGCAATGTTGATTTACGACAAAAACGAAGCCGAGGCTTTTCTCCAGGGAGCGAAGGCGCAGCCCGAAAAGGTTGTTGACCCTTATCTATTGGAGGTTGCTGTGGGTTGCCACGGGGTAGCCCCGACGCATATCCGCGAGCGCCTTCGCGTCAGTGGTCCTTCGTTTTGGGTGAATTTGCAGCGCACTCCATTGCCGCCGCTCAGCTGAAACCGGTCTTACCCCAAAACAGGTTACGATCGAGTGTAAATATGTATCGCTATGATGAATTCGACGACGATTTTGTACGAGATCGTATTCGGCGCTTCCGCTCCCAGATTGATAGGCGTATCAGCGGCAACCTAACCGAAGAGGAATTCAAGCCACTACGCCTGCAAAACGGACTTTACCTGCAACTGCACGCTTATATGTTGCGGATAGCGATCCCCTATGGAACGCTTGACAGTCGGCAGTTGCGCCAGCTTGCATCTATCTCGGAAAAATGGGACTGCGGCTACGGCCATTTTACAACAAGACAAAACATCCAATTGAATTGGCCGAAATTAAGCGATGTTGGCGATATTCTCGACGCGCTCGCCGATGTGGGGATGCATGCCATTCAGACTTCTGGCAATTGCATTCGAAACGTGACCGCTGATCACTTCGCTGGTGCCGCCGCTGATGAAATTGAGGACCCGAGACCGACTGCAGAACTGCTACGGCAATGGTCAACGGACCATCCCGAGTTCACGTTTCTGCCTCGAAAGTTCAAGATTGCGGTGACAGGTTCTCCAAAAGATCGAGCCGTTACAAAGGCACACGATATTGGCCTGAGAATGGTGCGAAATGAAGACGGAGTGGTAGGCTACGAGGTCACTGTGGGCGGTGGCCTTGGCCGCACTCCGATTGTCGGCAAAGTGGTTCGCGCATTTTTGCCCCAGCAAGATCTTCTGTCGTATGTAGAAGCTATTATGAGGGTCTACAATTTATTAGGGCGACGCGACAACAAGTATAAAGCTCGCATCAAAATCTTAGTCCACGAGACCGGCCTTGAGGAGTTCACTCGCCTTGTTGAGACTGAGTTTGCTCAAATTGTTGGGGAGACTGGCTACAACGAAGTTCCGGTCGATCCTGAAATTATAAAACGCAACGGCAGTTATTTCGCGCCACCAGCTTTTCGACCGATTGACACTGATGATCAGCGGTTCGAAGGTCGTCGTTTGATTGATCCTAACTTCCAGGCATGGGCCGAACAGAATCTGGACGCACACCGCCAGCCTGGCTATTCGATCGTAACTATTTCTTTGAAGCCTATAGGCGGTGTTCCAGGCGATGCAACAGCCGATCAAATGCGTGCTATCGCCTATCTAGCGGAACAATTCGGACATAATGAAATCAGGATCAGCCATGAGCAAAATATAGTGTTGCCGCACGTCTTCACTAACGATCTGCCGGAAATTTTCGATTATCTCAAGAAAGCTGGGTTGGCGACGGCTAACGTTGGTCTTATCAGTGATATCATCGCGTGCCCAGGTATGGATTATTGTGCGCTTGCGACTGCCCGTTCTATTCCGATTGCGCAGGAAATAACACGTCATTTTGCGGACCCGGCTTATGCCCGAATGATAGGCGAAATGAAGATAAAAATTTCAGGTTGTATTAATGCGTGTGGGCATCATCACGTCGGCCACATTGGCATTCTCGGGTTGGATCGACGCGGTGTGGAAAACTACCAGATCATGCTCGGCGGTGATCACACTGAAACGCTTAGTCTTGGTGAGCGAACAGGGCCGGGTTTTAAGGCAGAAGAGGTCGTGCCTGCTTTGCAGAGACTGGTCGATGCCTACATTGAACTTAGGGTTGGGCCAGAGGAAACGTTCCTAAAGACCTACCGACGGCTCGGAGCGCTGCCCTTTAAGGCAGCGCTATACGATGAAGCTTCTCCGCAGCCACCGACAAGGCCGGTTCGCGGTGCGGAATTTTCTGGCGCCACCGGTTGAAAGCTTTGTTTGGTCAACCAAGGGAACGCTCTAAAGGGAGGAAGTATGCCGATTGTCACCCGCGATGGGTTTAAATCCTCGCTCTTGTCGCCCGCGTCAATGTTTATCGGTGCAGAAAACCCTAAAAGTATAGCGCTATTGACGCTGCCACCAGACGCCGACCTTGAGAGCATTCGCGATCGACTGCCAGATCTGCGACTGATTTGTATCTCATTTCCGACTTTTTCTGATGGCCGTGGGTTTTCGCTGGCGCGCCGATTGCGAAGGGCAGGCTTCAAAGGACATCTGCGAGCCAGCGGCCATCTGATTTCCGACCAGTTCCGTTATGCACTTGATTGTGGTTTTGATGATGTTGAAATTAGCGATGAACTCGCATTGCGACAGCCGGAGTCAGATTGGGTTGAAAGCTATTCGGAGGGGACTGATTATCGTGCCCGTTTGCGCGGAATTCCCACTTCTGCCAGTTAGCACGATGTCGGTAAAATAAGCTAAGGGCTTTTCCTCACCATCGGAGGCCAACTCTAGGTTTAGTTAGGGACGCCATCAAATCGGCGTTGTGCCCGAGGCTAAAATTTTTGCCGCAAGCGCTACCCATCCACAATCAATCATATCACAATCTTAAAGTAAGTATCTTTTTTGGCGATTTTGCCATCTCGGATCGTAAAGATATCGAGGCCGAGCCAATCCTGCTTGCTACCGTCTGGCAGGGTCGCTTGCCGGCGCCACTCAGAGAAACCTTTATCACCATCGACCCGATCGTCGATTGCGTGCCATTGAATGTCCGGGCAGCGCGTAAACAGGTCTGTGAACATGGATCGAAGCATGTCCTTTCCGGTATGGCGCTCGCCGTGGATATTCGGTCCCATAGCGTTGTCGAAAATTCCGTCATCGGCAAAGTGATCGACAATGGCGTCTACATCGTGGCTGTTGAAGGCTTTACCTATTGCTTGAAGTAGTTCGACTGTGGCACCGCTTGGTCGATCCAATTCGGTGATACTCATGATTTGTCCTCACTATTCTGATTTCCATGATTATAGCGCAGTGATTATCAAGATATAGTGTTCGCTTGTTGCCAATCGGAAGGACGGAAGCCATGAATGAACTAATTGCCGCAACGGCCCGCGAAATTGTCGCGCGCTTGCGTCGCAAGGAAATCGCCCCGCTTGAGTTGATAGATGCGGCCGTCGCGCGGATCGAAGAGGTGAACGGTGCGGTAAACGCCGTGCCGACGCTTTGTGCTGACCGAGCGCGAAAGCGGATGACCTCTGTGTCCGATGATAGTCTTCTCTCTGGCTTGCCAATCCTGGCCAAGGACCTGGTAGACGTGGCTGGGGTACGAACGACTTACGGGTCGCTGGCTTTCAGCGATTATGTCCCAGAAACGTCGAACTTTTTGATCGATAAGCTAGAGAGCAACGGCGCCCTTGTGATGGGCAAGTCGAACACGCCGGAATTTGGTGCCGGCGCCAATACGTTCAATGAGGTTTTTGGCCGCACAGTAAATCCCTACGACACAACGAAGACCTGCGGTGGATCGTCGGGCGGTTCGGCCGTCGCTTTGGCCACGGGCATGGCCTGGCTTGCCACCGGGTCCGACCTCGGTGGGTCCCTACGCATTCCAGCGGCATTTTGTAACGTTGTGGGTTTTCGTCCCGGGCCAGGTCGGGTCCCGCATGGTCCGACACTGGAACCTTTTACGCCGATGTGGGTAGACGGCCCGATGGGACGGGACGTTGCCGATGTCGGTCTATTCCTTGATGCCATGTGCGGCTACGACCGACGTGATCCTTTAACCTATAATGTACCGGCTGACAGCTATGTCTCCGCAGCGTCTAGCCCGAAGGCTCCTACCCGTGTTGGTTTTTCGCATGATCTGGGGATAACCCCCGTAGACGCTGAGGTCGCTGCGATTTGCTCCGCCGCTATTCGCAAGCTTGAAAATGTTGGTACCGACGTCACCGATAACTGTCCTGATTTTTCAGCGTCGCACGGGGCCTTTGCAACCTTGCGCGCAGCGTCCTACGCGACGGTATTTGAGGAGACCCTCAACGAACACCGCGAAAAACTAAAGCCCGAAGTGATAGGCAATATCGAACAGGGGCTAGCGCTCAAGACCAGTGACGTTGGTTTGGCAGAACGACAACGCGCTGCGCTGTGTTCCGATATGGCTGCGTTCTTCGGTCACCATGACGTGTTAGCGACCCCCTGCGTCGCGGTGCCACCATTCCCCGTTGGGATACGCTACTTGGAGGAGATAAACGGTAAGCAAATGACCAGCTATGTCGAATGGCTGGCACTGACTTACGCCATTACTCTAACGAGTTGTCCAGCAATCTCGTTGCCATGCGGCTTTACGAAATCCGGTCTGCCTGTCGGCATGCAGTTTGTGGGCAGGCCACGAGGCGAGGCGGATTTGCTTCAGTTCGCATCAGCGTTTGAAATGGAAATGGGACTTCCGAAATTGCCAATAGATCCGAAACTCGCAGCTTGAGCAATCGCGTCCTATAATGAGGCCTTGGTTTCTATAATTTTGTTTCAAAGGAAGGTTTTATGACCGAACAAGAAGCTGCGCTGGGGTTTGCTGCGCCGCATGATATGCCGGTTCCGTATATCCATCGAATTACGTCATATTATTTGGCGCTTGGTTACGGTAATCCCTATCGCTGGGCGCAATACGCCGATGTGCCGTTTGCGCCTCTAAAAAAGCCATTATCGGAGTCGCGGCTTGCACTTGTGACTACAGCCGGCCCTTACCAAAGCGACAAGGGTGATCAGGGCCCAGGCGCCGCGTATAATGCATCCGCAAAATTCTACAAGGTGTATTCGGGCGAGACCGATAAGGAACACGACCTGCGTATCTCGCATCTCGGCTATGATCGCAAATACACTACGGCGGAAGACATCAACACATACTTCCCGCTGGGCCAATTACATAAAGCCGCGGAAGCCGGCCGGATTGGTGAAGTTGCACCACGCTTCCATGGTGCGCCTACTAACCGAAGCCAGGTCACCACGATTGAACAGGACTGCCGTGACATTCTGGCGCGGGTCCGTGAAGACGAGGCTGACGCCGCGGTCATTGTCGCTAATTGACCGGTGTGTCATCAGACCGTGAGTCTGATTTCACGCTACCTTGAAGAGAACGGTATCCCTACGGTCGTCATGGGATGCGCCAAGGACATTGTTGAACAGTGCGGTGTGCCGCGTTTCCTGTTCAGTGACTTCCCACTCGGCAACGCCGCTGGCAAGCCGAATGACCCAGGGTCACAGGAATTCACCCTAGATCTGGCGTTACGCGTCCTGGAAACGGCGGTTGGACCGCGTACGACGGTACAGTCGCCACTGCGATGGAACGAGGACAGCCTCTGGAAAATCGATTTCAGTAATGTTGAGCAAATGTCTGAGGAGGAACTACAGAAGCGACGTGAGGCCTTTGACGAGGTCAAGCGCGTTGCTGCCAAGCAACGGCAAGAAGCTGGACTTAAGGTCTCGGCGGCGGAGTAAGGGATGAGCAAACCCTTCGACGGTATACGCATCCTGGACTTCACCCAGGTTTTTGCAGGCCCCTTCGCAAGCTATCAACTGTCTCTGATGGGAGCAGATGTCATCAAAGTCGAGCGGCCGGGCGGTGAAGATTTTCGCCGCTCCGTGCCGAACGATGAATGGGTGGGTAAGTCGATGTCGCCGGGTTGGATGGCTGTCAACGCCAATAAACGGGATGTCTCGTTTGACTTGAAAAACCCAAAATCTATTGAAGTCATAAAGCGATTGACCAAGGACGCCGACGTGGTCATGGAGAACTTCCGGCCAGGGGTCATGGACCGCTTGGGGATCGGCTATGAGGCGTTGTCGGCAATAAATCCGAAGCTGATATTTTGCGCCTTGTCGGGCTTCGGGCAAAGTGGGCCGGAAAAGAACACGCCGGCATATGATGGTAAGATACAGGCGGTCTCCGGCATCATGTCTATCACAGGTCACGAGGAGATGGGGCCGACGCGGGCAGGTTTTGCTGTTTGCGATGCGTTAACCGGTATGACCGGTGCCTTCGCCATCGCCAGCGCAATCCGTCAGCGCGATCAAACTGGCAGGGGTCAGATGATCGACGTATCCATGCTCGATTCGACGCTGACCTTTCTCTCGCCCGGGGTCGCTGATTATACGGTCGCGGGGCACGAACAGGGGCAGTTCGGCAATATGGCGATTAGCCGGAAGCCGACTGCGAACCTTTTCAAAGTGAAGGACGGCTACATACTGTTGGCGGTGAACAGCGATGGGCAGTTCGAAGGATTGATGAAAGCGATCGGCCGCTCAGACTTGCTAGACGATCCGCGTTTTGCCGATTGGCAGACGCGGATCGAAAACGAAGTACCGTTACGTGAGATCATTGAGGCCGTATTCTCGGAAGCGAATGCGGAAACCTGGGAAGCGAGACTTGCCGAGGCTGATGCACCGGCATCGCGAATTTATTCTATAGCCGATGCAGTCAACCATCCGCAGCTTGTTCACCGAGAGGTACTGCAACAGACAGAAGGCCCCGATGGTCCGATAACATTGGTCGGCACTGGCTTTACTCTTGCTCATGGGGGGGGCTCTATCGGACGACCACCGCCGGAAGTGGGAGAACATACAGAAGAAGTATTGACGCAGGCTGGCTTTGATGCAGCAGAGATTGAGACGCTGCGCGAAGAGGGCGTGTTCTGATCTGGTGGGCCAACAAAAAAAACGCACTGGCCTACCGTGGTGCCAACTGCTCGCCATACTCCAACAATATCCTCAATCCCTTCACGCCGTTCGGCGACGGTTTGTTGGCGTGAATCGCCAGCCTCCACGCCAACGCTGTACAGCGGGGCACTTATGACGATTTGGCTGAATGTTTCGAGATGTTCACCCGTAATTCCGCCAGGCTCAGACAGCTTTATAATTGCGCTGTCTCGGCAGGCGAGCCCACCGAACTGGTGTTTTAAGACGTGAATTGCCCGGGAGATGCAAAGGCGTCTACAGTCCAATCGCTCTGTGTTTTAAAAACGAGGCCGATGCTTATTCCCCCACCCTTGGCCGTAATCCTATCGACCCTGACCCCCGCTTTGGTTTGGGTAGTATTGTAAGGCCTTGCGGCGAAACGCTGCGCCATCCCTGAAGGTCAAATCAACCTTGGCAACCGAAAGCATCGATACCCTGTTCGCACGGTATGGGCCGTCCTATCGCTGGCTCGTGACGCTGACCGGTATGATGGGTTCAATGGTCATGATACTGGCTTCGACCATGGCCAATGTGGCTGTGCCCAGCATCATGGGCACCTATGGGGTTGGCCAGGATCAGGCGCAATGGATGGCCTCTGCCTTCCTAGCCACCATGACGGCCAGTCAGTTGCTGGGTGCTTGGATTATTGCGGCGATGGGCGCGCGGGTTGGTTACCTTGCGGCTGTCGCCATATTTTTCGTCGGATCGCTTATCTGTGCCGGTGCCCCGAATATTGACATCCTAATCTTTGGACGTGTCGTACAGGGTTTCGCTGCAGGCGCCGTGCAGCCGGTTACATTGGTGGTGATTTTCCGTGCCTATCCCGCGGATCAGCGCGGGCTCGCGATGAGCCTTTACGCCATGGGTATTATGATCGCGCCAATCATGGGACCAGTCGTCGGTGGTATAACAATCGATTGGATCAGTTGGCGGCACGTATTTTTCATTCCGCTACCTGTCGCCGGCCTAGCGATGCTGATGGCAGTGCTGTTTATGCCGACCAAGGACCCAACTGTGAAACGTCCTCCCTTCGACTGGTCGGGTTATATTCTGGTTTGCCTTGCGATCGTCTGTCTAATGACGGCTATCGCGAATGGTCAGCACGACGGCTGGGTCTCCGACAGGATTATGGGGCTCTTTCTGCTTGGTGGCGGGCTGGCGACAGCCTTTGTCGTTTCGCAATACCGCTCGCCGGCGCCAATCCTCAATTTCGCGGTCTTCAAACATCAGCAATTCGTCATCGCGGCCATCCTCGGTTTCGTGTTTGGTGCAGGAAATTTCGGTTCGACCTATATCATCCCCGTCTTTGTGCAGACCGTGCAGGACTTTACCCCGACTGCGGCCGGCATGGTGACTGTTCCGGCGGGGATCGTCGTCATGTGCCTTTATCCGGTAATGGGTCGGCTGGTCGACAACTTCCCGATCCGTTACTTGGCGATGATTGGTCTGGCGCTTTTTGCCTTTGGAATGATCCTGTTCGTGACGACTGATGTGAACACCGCCTTTTGGACGTTGGCTTTCTTCGGGGTAATCGGGCGGCTTGGGTTCAGTATTATGATTCCGGCGATCAATGTTTCAGCTTTGGCTGCCTTGCCACCGGAGCAGCTCGATCAGGGCGCCGGGACCATTAACTTTGTCCGGCTGATGGGTGGTGCCTTCGGGGTGAACTTGATCGTCGTCTTCATGGAACAGCGCACAGAGTTCCATAGCATCTCCTTTACCGCGACGCAGACCTCGCAAAACAGCGCCAGCCGCGAGCTGCTTGGGCAGGTCACCGGCCTGTTGCAGCAGGGCGGCGTTGCGGAGGCCTTCCACCAGCCAGGCGCACTACATTTTCTGGGCCAGGTCATCGAGGCGCAAGCCAATACACTGGGGTTCAAGGATGGTTTCTTGATCTTGGCTGTTGTGTTCCTTTTGGCTTTAGTACCAGCCTGGCGCATGGGGTCGGGTAAACGGCGGACGCGATAATTTTGCGCGGCGTCTCCCGCCTCCTAACATATTTAAAACAGTAAGCAGGAGAGAGAAAAATGCGGTTTGAAGGCAAGATTGCGGTAATTACCGCTGCGGGCGCCGGCATTGGCAGGGCGACAACGGATATTCTCGTCAAGGAGGGCGCGACGGTAGTTGCGGTTGAAATTGATCAGGCGCGAATTGACAACATGGTATCGGCACTTTCAGGTGAGGCGGGGGCTGTCGATGGACGATGCATTGATGCGATGGACGAAGGCCAAGTGCGTGCTCTGATCGTTGATGTCGAGAGTAAATATGGCAGGATTGATCTGCTAGTGAATGCTGTCGGTGGCAGCACGATCGTCGAGCATCCCGGCATGACGATTGATGAAATGAGCTTCGAAGATTGGCAGAAGCTAATTGACTTCAACTTAAGCGCTACTTTTTTGTTCTGTAACGCAATTATCCCCGGCATGAAGAAGGCTGGTAGCGGCAAGATCGTCAGCCTGGCATCGATAGCCGGTCGGGGCCTCAGCATCTCTAGCAGTAGCGCCTACGCGGCGGCTAAGGGGGGTATTATCGCGCTGACGCGAAAGCTTTCGCTGGAATTAGGTCCCAAAGGAATAAATGTGAACGCCATCGCGCCGAGCCTAACACTGACGGAGCGATTAATGCCGCATTGGGAAAAGCGTAGTGCAGAGAGCCAGGCGGCGGAGATTGAGAAGGTTCCACTCAAGAGAGTGGCTACCGCACGGGATCAGGCGGGTGTTATTGCCTTCCTGCTATCGAGTGACGCAGATTTTGTCACCGGATTGACCATCGACGTAACGGGAGGACTGTCATGAGCGACCGTAACAACAAAGTAGGTTTCATTGGTATGGGTATGATGGGCGGCGGTATGGCCGCCAACCTTCTAAAAGCTGATTTTGAAATGGTCGCCTACGATATCGATCCACTGAAGAATGAACGGTTCGCCGGGCTTGGCGCAACGATCGCCAACGGTCCAGCTGGTGTTGCCCAGGGAGCCTCTACGGTCATTTGTATTGTAGAGACTACAGCACAGGTCCGCGACGTTGTGCTCGGTGACGGTGGCATCCTTGAAGGCGCACAGGAAGGCGATACCTTTGTTTGCAGCGCCACGGTTGATCCTATTATGGTCAAAGAACTGCATGACATTCTGGCGGAAAAGGGCATAAAGATGCTCGATGCCCCGGTAAGCGGTGGCGTGCCGAGGGCCGAATCCGGTGATCTATCGATCATTTGCGGTGGTGATGCGGATGTTGTTGAGGCCTGCAGACCCTATTTCGAGGCCATGTCGGCAAAGGTTTTCTACATGGGCGGGATCGGTCAGGGCCTCGCCATGAAACTATGCAACAACATGATTACCCAGGTCACCCGCGTCGTCATTGCCGAAGCGATGGCATTGGGTACCAAGGCAGGACTCGATCCGCAGCAGATGGTTGATGTGATTAGTGTCAGTACTGGTAACAGTGC
This sequence comes from Rhodospirillaceae bacterium, assembly GCA_002717185.1. The sequence goes on along the minus strand of PBDC01000036.1, from coordinate 20,332 downwards.
CAGCTTTCAGTCCGTTGCACCGCGCATGCTAAGCGGCGATTTCGCGCCTGGTGGCACGATCGATATTTCCTACAAGGACCAGGAGCTAGAGACCGCGTTCGCCAAGGCGCTTGGGGTGCCTATGTTCATGGCTGCCGCTTCGCAGCAGGTCTATCAGATGGGCCGTGCGGCGGGCCTCAACAAGAATGATGGCAGTTCACTGGTTACGCTGTACGAAAAAATGACAGGCGTAGAGGTGGGGCCGCGCGACTGAAGGCGTTCGGATTTCTTGAATTAGGAAATGACGCGTTTGGCGTGTGTGTTCCGTGCCTTATTGCGTTACCTCACGCAGCGTCGTTTCAGCAAGTAGCATCTTGCCCTCACTCTTGGTGCATGCGCTGCTCCTCGGGCAAGCTCGCACGGGTAGGTTTTGAGGTTGGGTCGCGGTGCTTCCTGTGATCGTGATTTCAGTGCGGAGCCACCGTACCGCTGCTCGCCTTCGTTTATATGGCGACAGCCAAGGTTTCTGGATTTGGTCACTTTATCGGTCAGCGTGTACGCTAATGCAATGCAACCACGCAAGGATGTAAGATAGTGCACGTCGAGCCTTTGTCCCCCCATTTCGGGGCCCGAGTGACTGGTGTTGATATCGCTAGGCCCCTTGATTTTGAATGTTTCAAGGAGATCCGTCAGGCGTTCGATGATTATTCTGTTCTAATCTTTCCGGGCCAAGCTCTGAACGATCAGACGCAGATTGCATTCAGTGAACGCTTTGGACCGTGCGAGCCGACCAGGTCTGCGAACCCGGCGGTTGGCACCGTCTTCGCTCGGCAGTCTAATCTCGACATTAAGACGGGTGACAAAATTCCGCTTGATGACCGGCGTATGTTTTATCAAAAGGCCAACTATCTCTGGCATTCGGATAGCACTTTCAAGGCGGTTCCATCGCTCTGCTCGGTTCTATCGGCGCGCGAGGTGCCACCTGAAGGTGGGGCCACTGAGTTTGCCTCGACCCGCGCGGCTTATGAAAGTTTGGCTTCGGACCAAAAGGAGAGACTTGAGCCGCTTGAAGTAGAACACGATTTTGCCCATTCGCGTTTGCTCGTCGGGTTTGAGTTTACCGATGACGAAAAATCTCCTTTTCCGCCCGTTCGGCACAAACTGGTTCGGACAAATTCTGGCAACGGTCGTAAGTCTGTATTGGTCGGTGCGCATGCAAAGAGCATTGTTGGATGGCCTGAAGATAATGGTCGAAAATTATTGGATGACTTGCTGGAGAGGGCGGAACGCCCGGAAAACCAGTTGCGGCACCAATGGCAGACCGGTGACGTCATCGTCTGGGACAATCAGGCCGTGGTACATCGGGCAACGGCCTATGATGCGGTTCGCCATCGCCGTCTTATGCAGCGTACGACAATCTCCTATCAGGGTGCGTGGCCGGAGTTTCAAGCCTAAATTATAGCAACCGGACGAACCGGGCAGCCCGTCGCACCCTTGTACTTTGTCGGCAGTAGGATGAAGCAGAAAGTTGCGACCGCGTCTCGCACTAGATCGTCCATCATCAAGTTTTCAACTAGGTAGACGCCGGCTTCGACCAGCGCGTGCTGGTGCACGGGCATGGATATTTTCGGATGCTCGGTGCCGGGAAGCACTTCGATTGCCATGTTGTCGCAGCAGATCGCGACCACATCCTGGCTGGTCAGCCATTCTGCAGCGAGTATCTCGATGCCCGGCTCGCCGCTGACATAGCGGTCGTTGTCGTTCATGAAGAAACGGCCCCAGCCGGTATTGATACAGAATACGTCGCCCGGCTTTAGGCCGACATCGGCGGCGTCGAGTGCGCGCTCCAGATCGTCTCGAGTAATAGGGCGCCCAGCCTCAAGATATTCGCCGCCATCAAGCTTCGACACATCAACACAGACGCCGCGGGTAATGATCGATGGGGCATGTTCGATGCCGAGATTTTCCAACCCCCAGTCTCCGACTTCGTCGTCGGCGTGGCGCCCGCCATACATTACGTCGCCCTTAGTGAAATGGCCTAGTGCATCGATATGTGTGCCAACATGCGTTGTCATTTCGATCCGCTCTAAGTTTGAGCCGGCATCGTTTTCGGCGCCCAGCGCGCGCCGACGCTTGATGCCGTTCTGTGCCGTTGCCGAGGCAGTGATCACGTACGGCAACTGCACCGGCTCGATCTTTGGTGCTCCCATCTCGATTACATGACTGAGATCATAGATCTTGCCTTGGTTTACCGAAGTCAGAGCGGCCAACGTGTTTTCAGCTGTGAGCAGATGTCCGGCGCCTAATTGATCGCCAGTGCCCCAGCGCGCGTGGTCGTGAATACAATTTGTCATCGGAAAGCCTTTCTATCGGGCAAGATCGGATGCGAGTGTATGGGAACATGCGGTCTAAATAAATTCGCGCAACATTAAGGAACATAAAAGATGCGTAATGCGAACCGGCAGCTACGGTTGAAAGCTCGCCCAGAAGGCCTCGCGGGACCGGAAAATTTTGAGGAAACCATCGCGCCGATCCGGCAGCCGCAAGAGGGGGAGGCTCTGCTGTCTACCGTCTACCTGTCAGTCGATCCTGCTATGCGGGTTTGGCTTAAGGAGGACCCTGGATACGTGCCGCCGGTGGAAATCGGCGATATCATGCGAGCTGGCGGCATAGCACGGGTGGTCGAAAGTCGAATTGAGGGGATTACGGCAGGCGACTACGTAATGGCGCGGCTCGGATGGCAATCCCACCCAACCCTGCGATCGGAAGGTATGCACAAGTTAGACCTCGATTTGGGCTCGCTTGAGGACTGGATTGGACCTTTAGGCACAACAGCGCTGACAGCCTGGTTCGGCTTGCGCGAGATCGGACAGATTGTTGCAGGCGAGACAGTGTTGGTCTCCGGCGCTGCTGGCGGTGTCGGGCAGGTTGCCGGCCAGATTGCACGACTTGAGGGTTGCCGCGTGGTCGGTATTGCGGGTGGTCTTGAGAAGTGTGGTTTTCTCACCGAGGAGCTCCGTTTCCATGACGCGATCAATTACAAGGCTGTCACCGACCTATCCGCTGCGATCGGAGAGGCTTGCCCGGATGGCGTTGACGTTTATTTTGATAATGTTGGCGGCCCAACTTTGGATGCAGCATTAGGTGCGCTCCGCCACAAGGGACGAGTGGTGATCTGTGGTCGTATCTCGCAGACTGCTTCGCCGAAACTCTACGGGGTCACTAATACTGGTATGCTGATTGGCAAGCGCGCCAGGATGGAAGGCTTCATCGTATCCGACTTCCAGGATCGCTACGTTGAGGCCCGGCGCTGGCTGTCGGAGAAGCTTAAATCGGGCGAGCTGAAACAGAAGCTACATGTGCTTGACGGCCTTGAGAAAGCGCCTGAGGGTTTGACCATGCTTTTTGAAGGTACATCGACAGGAAAGTTAGTGGTGAAGGTTTAGAGTTTTCTCACCCAGAACTGATACATGCCGCGGAAGGTATCAGGGTTGGTGGTTTCAAAGGCATGCCACGCGGAGAGATCGGTCAGCCTATCGCCCTGTTCATTTCGCAGATCGTGAACCGTTTGTTGGTCGTGCATCTCGAAGCCAAGGAATTGCAGATCCAAGGCCTTGAGCGTTTGGACGATTTGCGGCAGGGTGAAGCGGTGCTCTTGGACGTGGAAGATCAGGTCGCGCAATTCGCTGGCGCTGTAGAAACTGTGCCGGGTTTTGAGAATTTCTGTCGCTGGATCTTCGGCGATCAATTCACGCGCACGATGGATCCCTTCTAACGTCGGCTCAATTGCATGTTTTTTGATTATCGCGCGGCCGGAAATCACATCTTGTCTGGCCAATTGGCTGTAAAGGCCGATTTTCATTACGCCGCCGGGCCGTAATAATGTGCTCAGGACACGCCAGCCACTCACTGGGTCACCCAGATGATGCAATACGCCAACGCATTCGATCAGGTCGAAACGACGTTCGAGATGTCCCAGCATCAGCAAGTCGGCCTGGGCGTATTCGATATTTTCGATGTTAGCTTCGTGTGATTTGCGGATCGCGTAGGCCAGACTACTCAAGCTCAGGTCGATAGCCAGTATACGGGCGCTTTTGTAACGGGTCGCTGCCAAGAGCGACTGTTGGCCAGTCCCGCATCCAGCGATCAATACTTCGGGCGCGTTTGGGGAATGGTAACCCTCTAAATCGAAGCGCAGCGGCGCACTGCGCAGCACTTCACCGATTGAGGCCGGTGTATGTCGTTTTGCAAATTTGGCCCAGCGCGGGTAGGGGTTCGCTTCGTACTGGTCGCGTACAGCTTGAGAAACATCACTGTTAATGGGCGTGAGTGTAGGAATGCAGGTGCGCAAGCGGCGCTCTTCCTGCGGTTCAACGATCTGCTGTTGAAGTACCGCGGTCAGTGGTGCTGGCCAGTCCCGGTCCAGAAAATGTTCAGCGCCAGCAATATTATACAGTGGTCGGTAGGAAGCGAGAATTGCCAATACTTCGGGCGATGGGGCTGGATCGCTGGCTAGTTTCGCGATAGCGCGTTCTTCTTCCTTTGTCACCGCGAAGATGTACTCGTTCAGGAAACAGTGCTGGGCGAGGGCACAGGCGAAAGGCAGAATGTTGGGCGGCATATTTAGAAGCGCGCGGCGATGAGCAGTCAGTGTCGCTTCAACGTCGAAATCTCGAAAGGGGCTTAGTGCGAGTGCCCTTTGTAAAAGTGTGTCAGTGAGAAATTGTCCATTTTCCTGTAAGATCGCGTGCAGTACAGGAAGGATCGCTGGGACGACCCTCTGCGGATCGACCGCGGGGTGTTCCAGTATGGTCAGAAGTTCGGTGCGGAATGCATCGTCGATGGAGGTGATGCATAACCTTTCGATCCCTGCGGCAAGCGCGATCCAATGCGTGTCGGTATTAGGTTCGAGCTGGACTGCCTTTCGGAGACTGGCTAGCGCGTCTTCCGTCTGGCCAGATTCCAGAAGTGCGGTTCCGAGATTGGAATGCACTGTTGCTAAATCTGATTTTATTGTCAGGACGTGACGATAGTGCGGTATAGCGATGTTTGGCTGGCCAGCTTCCAACAATGCGTCAGCAAGATTATTCCGTGCCTCGACAAAGTCTGGGGCGAGGGAGACCGCCTGCTCGAAATGCACCAGCGCCGTCTCTAAATCTCCGCGCGTCAGCAGTAAGTGGCCTAGATTGCTGTGACCTTCGGCGAAGTCCGGGTTGAGCGCCAGCGCTGTTTGGAACCGCGCCATCGCTTCGTCCAACCGGCCGAGGTCCTGCAGCGCCAACGCCAGATTGCCGTGCATCTCGCCGACTTCCGGCGCGAACGTGACTGCACGCTCGATCAGTTCGGCAGCCTTTTCGTAATTCTCTTGTTCGTGAGCGATCAGGCCAAGCAAGTGGAGGGCGTCATGCTGGTTGGGTAGCGCGGCCAAAATTTGCGTGTAAATCTCTTCCGCCTCAGCGAGGCGGCCAGCATTGTGGTGTTCGATGGCTAACTCCAAGGCCTGGGCGACGGTGACACGTTGCGACATGGTTTGAGTCCGTATACGAGAGGTCGTCACTATAGGCGCATCGTGAAAGCCGCGGAATGCGGTTTCGTCGCAGCGTCCGCCCCCCTACAATCCGGCACCACGATCACGAGGAAGAAATACATGGCGCCTATCGATCTACATTTTTGGCCAACGCCAAATGGCTGGAAAATTACCATCATGTTGGAGGAGTGCGGCCTGCCGTACGAGATCAAATACGTCAATTTACGCGAGAAGCAGCAGTTTTCCGAGGCGTTTGTAAAGATCTCGCCGAACGGACGCATGCCGGCAATCGTCGACCCCGACGGGCCTGACGGAGAACCGATTTCTATTTTTGAGTCCGGGGCCATATTGCAGTACCTCGGCAGTAAATCGGGACAATTTTATCCGGCTGAGCAACGCGCCCGCAGCGCGGTAGAGGAATGGCTATTTTGGCAAATGGGTGGGCTTGGGCCGATGGCTGGGCAGGCGGCCCATTTTCGCAACTACAAGAAGGATAAGATCGACTACGCGGTCGAGCGTTACACTAATGAAGTAATTCGCTTGTACGGTGTGATGGATACGCGGTTAGCGGACCGTGACTTCCTTGGCGGCGACTATTCAATTGCTGACATGGCGTGTTGGCCTTGGATCCGTGGCTACAAGGCCTACGGCATCGATTTGGCCGCGTTTGCCAATTTGCGTGCTTGGTTTAAACGGGTGGGCGCGCGGCCGGCGGTTGAGCGGGCGGCTAATATAGGTAAGGAACAGTTTATCGAATCGCAGAAGCGGTCGCAGTCTTCGATTTAATGGTAGTGGTAATATGAGCAGTGAATACAGAATTTTTGGGGCAGAGATGTCCCCCTATTCCGTAAAGGTGAGGGCTTATTTCCGTTACAAGGGGATCCCTCACCAATGGCTATCACGGCGTGCGAATGAGGAGGATTTCCAAAAATATGCCCGTCTACCGATCGTGCCCCTGGTGGTGACGCCTGATGGCACCGGCATTCAGGATTCGACACCGATTATGGAAAAGCTGGAGGCGGATTTCCCGGAACCGTCGATCCATCCCGAGGACCCGGATCTGAACTTCCTGTCGGCCTTGATCGAGGAGTATGGCGACGAGTGGGGTAATAAACTCATGTTCCATCACCGCTGGTTTGGCGAGGCAGACCAGCTAGCGACAGCCCATGTGCTGGCGCGTGGTGGGATGCCAGATGCTTCCTGGGAGGAAGTCGATAAGGCGGCGTCGTCGGTACGGGAACGCATGGTTAGCCGTGTTCACTTCACTGGATCGAGCCCAGAAAACGCTCCGCTAATCTCAAGCTATCTCGACCAGCTTCTGAAAATCCTCAAGCTGCACCTTGTGGATCGAAAATATTTGTTTGGCGCGCGGCCCGCCTTTGCTGATTTCGGGCTCGGTCTGCAGGTTTACGAGATGGCGCTCGACCCGACTGCTGGGGCGATTATCCGCGCCCGCGCGCCAGAAGTGCTTGCCTGGGCCTATCGGATGACGGAGCCGCGCAATGACGGGCCGTTTGAAAACTGGAAAAGCCTTAAGCTTACTTTGGAGCCGCTTTTACGTGATGCAGGAGAATTTTTCCTCCCGTGGTCGACTGCGAACGCAAAGGCGTTGGAAGCTGGTGATGAGAGTTTTTCGGTCAGCTTGGGTGGTAAGGCTTACGTGCAGGGACCGCAGAAATACCATGCGCGTTCTCTGAACGTTTTGCGCTCGCGTTACGAAGCGGTCTCTGACAAATCGAAACTCGTTTCAATTCTCGGTGAGACAGGTTGCCTGTCATACCTCACCTAGTCAGTGCCGGATAACGTTGCGGCAGGGAACCTTGCCGCTACATTTGTTAATGTCGAATAGGTTGATACCCGGTTCTGATAGTCGGTGAGGTTCCGTCACATATCGTCGGGCCGCTCCGATTTATTGAACAAAAACTTGTCGCGCGGCGTGTGCTGTGAAAGAGGACGCTGACGCCGCTCGATACGCCGACAGCAAGCACTACGAAAGGATTTCGGGCTGAAACGAAGCGCCTTACGGCAATCATATTGGTAATGGAATTAGCAGAATTTCTCGGTTGCAAATTCCTAACAGCTGTTCTTGCTGCGCCAGAGGTAGGGTCGCATTATCGTGAAGAAAACAAGATCCAAAGAAGAAAGATTTGCCTATGAAAGTGAGTATTGGCCTGCCTTCCGGCAACTGGTCTGAGGTCGGTCCCGCTGCGGCGGAAGCAGAAGCGATTGGTTTCGATGCCGTATCGACCGTTGAATTAGCGCACGAGCCGTTTCTGCGGTTGGCCCTGGTGACCCAAGCCACCGAGAAAGTTGAGTTATCGACGGCTATCGCAATCGCCTTTTCTCGCAGCCCGATGGTCGTGGCCAACATGTCCTGGGACCTACACGCCAATTCCGGCGGCCGCTTTTATTTGGGCTTGGGGAGTCAGGTGAAAGGTCATAACGAACGCCGCTTCAGCGTACCCTGGTCGGCACCAGCACCGCGTATGCAGGAGTATATCGAGAGCCTGCGAGCAATATGGCGTTGTTGGCAGACTGGCGAAAAATTGAACTATTTGGGAGAACATTATCAGTTCACCCTGATGACGCCGGAATTCTCGCCTACGAAAAACGAATTGCCTATGCCTGCGGTTTCGCTTGCTGCGGTGGGGCCAGCGATGCTTCGGGTTGGCGGTCGCGTGGCTGATGGTGTGCGTCTCCATTCCTTCTGTACAAAACGTTATATGGAGGAAATTTGCATATCCCATATTGCTGAAGGGCTCAGGCAAAGCGGCAGGTCCCGTGAGGACATTGAGATCTACGGTGGCGGATTTGTGGCTACCGGTGAAGACGAAGAGGCAGTTTCCAAGATGCTTGATGCCGTACGGTATCGCGTTGCCTTTTACGGCTCTACCCGCACCTACTTTCCAGTCTGGGAGCTTTATGGGTTGGAAGACCTGGGCCTGAAGCTGCACAAAATGGTCGCTGACCGAAAATGGGATAAAATTGCGAATGAGGTTTCCGACGATGTCGTGCAGCTATTCGCAGCGGTGGGCACGTTCGACAGTATAGCGGGGGCTATTGAGGAGCGCTTTTCGGGAGCCGACGCGATAAACTTGACCTTGCCGGAGGGCACGAGTGCTGGCTTGGTGAGTGAGATTGTGCAGGATTTGAAACGCATAGATACGCCCTATGCTGGACATGATACGGCGCGCTGGTCGGATTTCGACTAATCGCGGTGTGCAGACCTTTTATGGCAAGGGAGGGATATTTGGCGCCAGGACGTTGGGATCGGTAACATACGGCGTTGCAGCACCGTGCAATCGTTTAAAGATTGAGCCTGTAAGGCATGTTGCCACTCCGATGGCTGATAAGGGCAATGGGATACACCCTTTGGCATAAACCCGTAGCGCTGGAAGCTGTTTGGATGCCTAGGACGCAACGGTTCTCGTTCACATATGCCTCAACCGTCTGTGGCCTTCGTGAATGAGCGTACCGTCGAACTTCTATTGCCGTTGGTCGGTGGCGAAGGCGAGCGGATCCAAAAAAGCGATGTTATCGTTTTAGCCGGCAACGTTGATGTTTGTTAAATACACGCAGACCGCGGTTGTGTTTCGGTCAGTGCGATGAGCGAGGTCGCGGCGCTTTGCACTGTAATTAACTTCCGAACATTCGGTGACCAGTTCTTCGCTGTGAAAGCTTAGTGATACACTAATTCCAATGTGGGCAGATTATCCTTGATGATGTCGCTTATATCGAACTAGATGGCCACAGATTTGTTGCGGTGTTCACCGCTGTTTCTTGCGCGCAAAAAATTCTACTATAGCTTGTTTGTGCATCTCGCTGCATCGCTGGTGGGCTTTTAACAGTTCGCGATAGTTAGCCTGCACATAGCCGTGCAGGATGCCGATAAAGGCGAGTTGCCGATCGGACCAGGTGCCAAGCCGCCGCTCCCGCCGCATGAGCGGGCGAAAACTCAAATTTCGCCAATCCAACCCACAATGTTCGGTCAGCGCGGAGTCGGCGGCACTCTTGACGATATGGTGCGCATTTTCGGGCGGAATGACGCCGCGCAGTCTCTCTTTCGGCGTTACGGGTGCCAGAGATGAGCCGTCGCGTAGGCGGCCTTTTGGCAGTAGATTGTTGGCGGCCTCGACCGCGCGGGCTACGACCTCATCCGCGATGATGCCGGAAAGGAATACCTCTTTTCCCGTCGCGAAGGCGTTGGCGGGGACAAGGCCCACAAGAAAAATTAGACCAAATAGGAACCGATGTGTCGGCATCAATGTCATGATTACTGACTTGGGAAACTCGTTATGACATACAACCTTTAATTCCGTCCTTTATACGTTAGCCTGCGTTTTGTGGGGTAGTTGCACCCGTTAGCCTTTACTTAATCATCACCTGGGACAGGACCGTTTAGAACGGTATGCAATGTGTCGTGAGTTAGTCCAAACCAACTGACCTGGGTAAAGAACTTCACTTTTCAACAACTAATACCAATGTGGGGAAATTGCGTTTTCTCGGGCATCGCCGCTGCCGCTTGACGGCATTGAATTCGGCAATTTCCGCAAGCAAATAGAAATCTATTTGGCCAAATTTGATGAAGTGTTGAGTGCCGTCGGCGCCAACTTTACTGGCGCGTAGAAAACACGATTTATATCAAATATATCAACTGTATTTTGGGAGTATATGGTTGTTCAGAATTGCCAGCTTGGCTGGCATCCCGATTAGCGCCGACGTTTGGTCATGTTATGTCTAACGGTTTAAAGCTGACAGAAGATCTTGCAGCCTAGATGCCAGATTATATCAGGATGACAATGTGGTATTCGCAAAGTTCTGTATGGCTCCTGCGCTTCAATTCCTCGTTTGCACACACGGCAAAAAGCGACTAAGCGTGCAAGGTTACTGGGTGTTGGGGGCGTGGAGTGAGAACAAATGAGACATCGGAGCGGCATAGCCTGCTAGGCGGCGTGGCTGAGGACCGGCCCGGTCGCGCGGCGACACTGATGGTATTCGCGTTGTTCATGCTCGGTTTTCAGGATTCGATCGTCAAATTGACTAGCGATACGGTCTCCCTCTGGCAGTTCCAGATGATCCGGGCGGCGATTAACCTCACTCTGCTGATCCTGTTGACGCGGATCGTCTGGGGAACGCACTGTCCTTGGCCGAAGAGGGTCTGGGCCGTAGCGATGCGCAGTGTGTTTCTTGCTGGCGCAATGCTGTGCTTTTTTGCCGGTGTGCCTTTTCTTAATCTCGCTGATATTGCGGCTGGACTTTACGTTTTTCCGCTGTTCGTCGCGCTGTTATCTTCAGTACTGTTGGGTGAGAAGGTTGGGCCGCGGCGAATTGCGGCCATAATTATCGGCTTCACCGGGACACTGCTAATCCTCAAGCCGGGCACGGATGGGTTCCAGCTGGTGTCGCTGATGCCTGTCGGAGCGGCGCTTTGCTATGCTGGAACGATCCTAACCACGCGGCGGCTGTGTCGGGAGGAATCGCCGGTGACCCTGTCCTTTGGGGTAGGGATTACATTTCTTGTGGTTGGTGTGGCTGGCACGGTGTTATTCACCTTTCTGATGGAGCCTTCGGGTGTGGCGGACTGGCCCTATCTGCTAACCGGATGGCACGACGTAGCCTGGTGGGTTGTAGGGCTGATCGCAACCTGTTCCTGCTTGAACTTGACTGCCAATATGATGCTGGCACGGGCTTATCAGAGCGCGGAAGCGAGCTGGCTTGCGCCTTTTGATTACAGCTACATCGTTTTTGCGACCTTTTGGGGTTATGTATTCTGGCGGCACGTACCGGACGCACTCACCTTCCTTGGTATGGTGATGATCGCGGGCGCCGGCGCCTTCGTTGCCTGGCGCGAGAAAATTGCAGCGGAACGCGCCGCGGCGGAGGCATGACGAGGGTGACCGGTCAAACGGAAGATGGACCGGGGCGCTGGCGTAACATTTTCACAGGTCGCCTCGGCGTCTACACGTTGATCCTTAATCTTGGCATGGCGGTTTTCGCTATAAACCATTTCGTTGTTTCGACGATCATGCCGACCGTCGTTGCTGATCTTGGTGGCCTCGATTTCTACACTTGGGCTTTCTCGCTGTTCGCCGTTGGTTCGATTATCGGTGCAGCTAGTGCCGGCCCAGTCAGTAATGCCTATGGCATGCGTCGGGTCTATGCCGGATCGGGATTGCTCATGGCGGCAGGTCTTTTGGGTAACGGGTTTGCCTGGGACATGCCAAGCGTGGTCGCCTTTCGCTTGGTACAGGGGATCGGTGGCGGCGCTGTCGCTTCGATAGCCTATGGTCTGGTCGCGGTACTTTACCCGCATAATTTGCGCAGCCGGGTGCTGGCTATTGTTTCCTGTATCTGGGGGATTGGGACGCTAGCCGGTCCCGCGTTCGGTGGTTTCTTTGCGGAACCTGGACTGTGGCGAGGGTCCTTTTTGGCGATGATGGGTTTCGCGCTGATCTTCGCCGTGCTGGCCTGGCGCTATGTGGATGGGGAAAAAGGGAAGGGTAAACTTTCTGATTTGCCGATATGGCGATTGGCTATGCTCACCCTGTCGGTGTTGTTGATGAGCGCAACGTCACTCGCCAAACAGGACCCATCGCGCATCGGACTATTCGGACTGGCTGTGGTATTTGCCGCTGTTGCGTTCCGCCGCGATGCGCGCTCGGTGCACAACATGTTCCCGCGCGGCATCACCACAATAATGAGCCAACTTGGGGCAGGCTATTGGGTATTATTTCTTGTTAGCATCGTCCTTACTGCGCACAACACCTATACAACCTACTATCTGCAATTATTACATGGCGTCGCGCCGCTTAACGCGGGCTACATCCTGGCGGCGCAATCGATGATGTGGACGGTTTCCGCGCTGGCCCTTTCGGGGATTAAACAGAATGCGGAGCCCTACCTTATAGCGGCCGGCCTACTGTGTATGCTGATGGCATCAGTTGGCATCGCACTGTCCCTCGAGCATGGTCCTCTGGCGATGATCGCTGGCTGTCTTGGCCTCAGCGGATTTGGTATGGGTTTAATCAATATCCCGGCAATGCAAAGAGTGATAAATGCCGCCACAGAGGCAGACAAACAACTTGCAGGGATCTCAGTGCAGACGATACGGAATATTGGTATCTCCTTCGGTGCCGCGCTGACTGGCATGATAGCCGCGATGGCCGGGTTGGCTGATGATTCAAGCGTTGCCGAAGTGGTGCGCGCTATGCACTGGGTTTATGGGGTCAATATTAGCTTCGCGGTGCTAGCGCTCCTGGCGGTGATCCCGGTCTTCATCTATCGTCACGACCCACCTGGATAGAAGCGATTGATTACCGTTACACTTGTTAGACGGGAAATGCGGGAGGGACGGGTTAACATGGAACTGAATGATACAATTCGGACGACGTTTGCGGCACGTGACTACACCGGCGAAGAGCTTCCCGACGAAATATTATACGATATTCTGGAGACGGCTCGCTTTGCGCCCAGCGGCGGCAACCGCCAGGGCAACCGTGTCATCATTGTTCGCGATCAGGCAACCAAGGACTGCATCTCCGATCTTAATATTCCAGCTGCTAAACGATACGTCGCTCAGGTTAAGGCTGGTGAAAACCCATGGAATGCCGTGGTCCCAATGAAGGTGTCGGATGCTGAAATCGAAGCGACCGAACCGGCATCGTTACTGACCGAACCTTTCAAAACGGCATCAGTTGTGCTCGTTTTTCTAGTCGATTTAAAAGTGGTGGCTTCGGTCGATCAGTATCTCGACCGGATCGGTATTATCAGTGGCGCGTCAATCTATCCCTTTGTCTGGAACGTGTTGCTGTTGGCAAGGCAGGCGGGATATGGCGGGAGCATAACGACGCTAGCGGTGACGCAGGAACCGGCAATGCGTGAACTGCTCGCCATTCCTGACAATTTCGGTGTCTGCGCTGTCGTACCCTTGGGTAAGCCGGTGAAGCAATTGACAAAACTACGCCGCTTATCCGTAGGAGAGATCGCTACTTGCGAGAGCTTTGACGGCGCAGCCTTCGAGAAACTGCAAGGGGAGAACTAGCATGCCCTATTTGGATCGCGGAGACGTTCGTCTTTATTACGAAGACAGTGGGGCCGGCACGCCGGTTTTGCTCACCCATGGATTCGGCGCGTCGACTGGAATGTGGCGCGGGCAGGTTGAGGAATTTCAAGATAGATACCGCTTGATCCCATGGGATATGCGAGGGCACGGACGAACTGAATGTCCGGACGGTTCGACTTATTATAGTCAGGCGTTGACCGATGATGATATGGCAGCTCTGCTCGATCATTTGAAGATCGATCAGGCTGTAATCGGGGGGCATTCGCTGGGGGGCTTCATGTCTCTATCTTTTAATGTTGCCCACCCTGACCGAGTGAAGGCTCTGGTGCTGCAGGGCTGCGGACCGGGCTACCGCCGCGACGAGCCTCGCCTAGCTTGGAACGAACGGACCGAGCGCCGAGCGCGCACTCTGGAGGAGGGCGGATTGGCGGCGCTTGGAGGAGGCGCTGAAGTCGGCGAAAGTGTGCAGAGTTCGGCTAAGGGTTTGGCACAAGCTGCGCGTGGCATCCTAAGCCAGGTAGATTCCCGAGTGATGGATAGCTTGAAGGCTATTTCCGTCCCAACTCTTGTCATCTGTGGCGATAACGATAAGCCATTTGTAGACGGTGCACGTTACATGGGTGACCGCATTCCAGGTGCGGTCTACGTCGAAGTGCCCGGGGCCGGCCATGGTGTTAACGTTGAGCAACCCAGGGCCGTAAATACGGCTATGGCGGCGTTTCTCGGAAATCTGTAGCGGTGCATTCTGCGCCGTAGAAACTGGCTGGGGATATAGGATTTGAACCTATAATACTTGATTCAGAGTCAAGCGTGTTACCGTTACACCAATCCCCACCCCCGTACAGGAAAGACGGGAAGGGGCGCTCTTTATCACAGCAGATCGGATTTGTGTAGCGTTTCGGGCGTTTATCGAGAGCTTATTAAGTGTGTAAATTTGGTGCGCCCTGTCGTATCGGATATGTTTAGTTAGGTGAAAAATAGGGCAGTTTCGGCGTGTATGCGGCGGGATGCCTAATAACACGATGAACAGCTGAGGAGGCGATGGTGGCGTACGTTAAGCCGCGCTGGCGTCGTGATGTGGAGCGCAGGAATGGCGAGGTTAAGCTTCGTCATCCTCATACCTTTGCTGCGATCGACCTAGGTACCAATAATTGCCGGCTTCTTGTTGCGCGTCCTTCCGGCGACAGTTTTCAGGTGATTGACGCCTTTTCCCGAATTGTGCGGTTAGGTGAGGGTATGGGGAAATTGGGGTCGCTCACTGATGTGGCGATGTCGCGAACTATCGAAGCGTTGCAAATTTGCGCCGCGAAGATGCGTCGCCACAAAGTCGACCGGGCCCGTCTCGTGGCGACTGATGCTTGCCGTCGCGCTGTTAACAGCGCGGGTTTTTTGGACCAAGTTGTGAAGGAAACCGGATTACATCTTGAGATTATTTCAGCCGATGAGGAAGCTCGGCTTGCGCTGAGGGGATGCGTACCTTTGTTTGAGCCGGAAAAACGTTATGCCCTGGTATTCGATATCGGCGGCGGCAGCACTGAGGTGATTGTAATCGATACGGAGCAATTGTGTGGTGATGGCGGTTGTGCGGTGCGTGACGATGGATGGATGTCGATGCCGTATGGGGTCGTGAATTTAAGCGAACGTTATGGCAGTGGTTCACTTTCGCATGAAAGCTATTATACGATGATTGAAGACATCGATCGTTTCCTGGCACCATTCTGCGACCGTAATGATATCGCTGGATTGGCAGAGCGTGGTGAGTTGCAGATAGTGGGAACGTCGGGAACCGTCACGACGCTTACCGGCGTGTTTCTTGACTTGCCGCGCTATGACCGTTCGCAGGTCGACGGGGCCTATCTGGGGTTTGCGTCGATTAAGCAAATCAGTGACAAGTTACGCCGAATGCACTGTGCCGAGCGTGCAAGCCATCCCTGTATAGGTGAAGACCGTGCTGACCTTGTGGTTGCCGGCTGTGCGATACTTGAGGCGATGTGCCGGCGCTGGCCGGTTGGTCAGTTGCGGGTCGCTGACCGAGGCTTGCGCGAAGGTATCTTGTTTGAACTGATGGCTGCGGCGGATCGGGAAAATTTGGGCCGTGCCGAAGCTTAGGAAACCCGGTCGCGGCGATGTCTCAGTTGGCCGTCATAAGGCGGTAAAACTGAAAAAGGGAAAGGGGCGCAAGGCATCCTCGCGGCGATGGCTCGAACGTCAGCTTAACGACCCCTATGTTGCGGAGGCGAAGCGACGTGGCTACCGCAGCCGAGCGGCTTTTAAGCTGATCGAACTAGACGACAAGTTCAAATTCCTACGCACCGGCGCACGTATTGCCGACCTAGGTGCCGCGCCCGGTGGCTGGACACAGGTATCGCTGGAGCGGGCTGGTTCGGCAGGACGTGTCGTCGGGATTGACATTACTCCCATCGAGCCGATTGTCGGTGCTACATTGCTGACTGGCGATATGCGCGAAGAGGTGACAGAGCAGGATTTGATCGCTGCTTTGCGCGGGCATGCGGACGTGGTTTTATCCGACATGGCCGCTTCCTCGACTGGCCATGCGGCGACGGACCACCTTCGCATCGTCGGTCTGATTGAAACCGCACTTGATTTTGCCGATTTAGTGCTGGCGCCTGGCGGAACCTTTGTTGCCAAGGTGCTTCAGGGAGGGACCGAACGCGACCTGTTAACTCGGCTCCGCCGTGACTTCGTCAAGGTTGCACACGCAAAGCCTGGGGCAAGCCGTAAGGAATCGGCGGAAATGTATGTGGTTGCTGTTGGGTATCGGGCCTATCGCGAACTGTGAATCCATCTATAAAATTGCCATTCGTGTATCAGAAGGTGTCATTTCAAAGCCTTAATTGAGAAAATGTATGTAACGTTGTGCATTTCGGGCCGAAAAATGGGCATTTGTGACTTGGCTTGTTGCACGGGGCTTGTATTATCGTCGAAACGTATGGAGAGACGGTATGCAGATACGTGAAGCCCTTACCTTTGACGATGTCCTTCTGGAGCCCGCAAAATCTGCCGTCCTTCCCGCCGAGACCGACACCAGCACCATGCTTACCAACAAGGTCCGGCTCGGCATTCCGTTGGTTTCTTCTGCTATGGATACGGTGACTGAAGGGCGTCTCGCGATCGCTATGGCGCAAGCTGGCGGTCTTGGTGTAATTCATAAAAACCTTTCGATTGAGGAGCAATCGAATGAGGTGCGCAAGGTCAAACGCTTCGAGTCTGGCATGGTTGTCGATCCAATTACCATCACGCCGGACAAGACATTGTCTGACGCTTTGCAACTGATGGAATATAACAAGATCTCCGGGATCCCCGTCGTCGCTAAGCGCAGCGGCAAGCTTGTCGGTATTCTTACCAACCGCGATGTACGCTTTGCGAACGATCCGGATCAGTCTGTACGTGACCTGATGACCCGCCGTGGCCTCGTTACTGTCCGCGAAGGCGTACAGCATGATGAGGCTAAATTGCTATTGCATGAGAACCGTATTGAAAAACTTCTAGTGGTTGATGACGAACGGCACTGCGTCGGATTGATTACGGTCAAAGATATCGAGAAAGCGCAGCGTTTCCCCAACGCCTGCAAAGATGAGAATGGCAGTCTACGGGTCGCCGGCGCCGTGGGCGTTGGCGAAGACGGATTGGAGCGAGCGGCAGCTTTGCTCGATGCAGGCTGCGATATCATTGTCATCGATACGGCACATGGACATTCCGAAGGTGTGCTGAAGTCGATCGATAATGTGAAAAAGATCAGTAACTATGCCCAGGTCATCGCCGGCAACATCGCGACATCGGAAGGTGCCAAGGCGCTCATTGACGCCGGTGCCGACGCTGTCAAGGTGGGCATTGGACCGGGGTCCATCTGCACGACACGGGTCGTTGCTGGTGTTGGCGTCCCGCAATTCACCGCTGTCATGGATGCGGTTGAAGTCGGTCGCAAACACGATGTCCCGATAATCGCTGATGGTGGGATCAAGTATTCTGGCGACCTCGCCAAGGCGATCGCTGCTGGTGCGAGTGGAGCTATGATTGGCTCGCTCTTCGCAGGCACGGATGAAGCGCCGGGTGAAGTGCACCTCTACCAGGGCCGCTCTTACAAATCGTATCGCAGCATGGGTTCGGTTGGCGCTATGGCGCGCGGTTCGGCTGACCGTTACTTCCAGCAAGAAGTTTCAGATTCGCTTAAGCTTGTGCCGGAAGGCATTGAAGGGCAGGTACCCTACAAGGGGCCGGTCGGTAATGTGATCCATCAACTGGTCGGCGGGTTGCGTGCAGCGATGGGCTATACGGGCAACGCTACGTTGCCAGATATGCAGACTAAGGCGAGTTTCTTGCGGGTTACCGATTCCGGACTCCGCGAGGGCCACGTGCATGACGTGACCGTCACGCGCGAGGCGCCAAATTATCGCGCGTCGACATGAACGAAATGCTCATAAGGGGTGCACGTCCGGACGATGCGGCCGCGATTGCCAAGGTTTATGTGGAGACTTGGCGCAGCGCTTATGCCGGCTTGGTGCCAGACGATGTGCTGACGGGCATGGCTGAGCCCCGCCAACGACGTCAATGGAAGACGCAAATCGCCAGCAGTAATACGGTGATGGTCGCGGATCATCCTGACTACGGTATCGTCGGCATTGGCAGTTGCGGCAGCTGTCGTGAACTGCGTTTCGCTGGTTACGGTGAAGTTTATACACTCTACGTGTTGCCTGATTGGCAAGATCAGGGTCACGGAAAAGACCTTTTGACCGCAATGCTACGCGTCATGTGCAGCGCAGGATTCGATGCTGCCGTGTTGTGGGTCCTGGCCGGCAACCCGTCGCGTTTCTTTTATGAAGCCATGGGCGGTAAGCATGTTGCCCATCGGAAGGAAAGGCTTTGGCAGACAGTACTGCCCGAATTGGCTTATGAGTGGCGTCCATTACCGCAGCCACTGCTACTCGGCCGGTCAACACCGGATGAGGATCAAATCCTCGACGGCGGCGGTTTATGACAGACCGTGTATTGATTGTCGATTTTGGGAGCCAGGTGACGCAGTTGATCGCGCGGCGCGTACGTGAAACTGGGGTCTATTGCGAGATCCATCCTTTCAACAAGGTCACTGAGAGCAGTATCGAGAGTTTTGGGCCACAGGGCGTGATCCTCTCCGGCGGGCCGGCATCGGTCCATCACACCGATACGCCGCGCGCGCCCGATTGTCTGTTTGATATGGGTTTGCCCGTACTCGGCATCTGCTACGGTGAGCAAACCATGTGCGCGCAACTGGGTGCTGCGGTTGAACCGTCTAACGAACGAGAGTTCGGCCGTGCCTTCGTCGAAGTGACGGAGGACTGCGCTCTGTTCGATGGCGTCTGGTCACCCGGGCAGAAACATCAAGTATGGATGAGCCATGGCGACAAAATCATGTCTGCCCCCGAGGGATTTAAAACGGTCGCGATATCCGATAGTTCTCCCTTTGCTGCCATCGCCAACGAGGAGCGTAAATTTTACGGCGTGCAATTCCATCCAGAAGTGGTGCATACGCCGGATGGCGCTAAGTTGCTTGCTAATTTTGTACACAAGATCGCGGGGTGCGAGGGCGATTGGACGATGGCCAATTTCCGCGAGGAAGAAATCGCGAAGATCCAGGATCAAGTCGGTGACGGTAATGTTATCTGCGGGCTGTCTGGCGGTGTTGATTCGTCCGTCGCTGCTGTGCTGATCCACGAGGCGATTGGCGATCAGTTAACCTGTATCTTTGTAGATCACGGCCTGTTGCGTAAAGGTGAGGCGGAACAGGTGGTTGAGACCTTCCGCGACCGTTTCAATATTAAGCTGGTGCATCGCGACGCAAGCGACTTGTTCATTGGAGAGTTGGAAGGCAAGGACGATCCGGAAGAGAAGCGTAAGATTATTGGCCGACTGTTTATAGAAGTCTTCGAAGAAGAAGCGGCGAAGATCGGTGGAGCCAATTTCCTAGCTCAGGGAACACTATACCCTGACGTCATCGAGTCTGTGTCGTTTACCGGTGGTCCCAGTGTCACCATCAAGTCGCACCATAACGTCGGTGGCCTGCCGGAACGCATGAACATGCAGTTGGTTGAGCCTTTACGTGAATTGTTCAAAGATGAGGTCCGGGATCTGGGGCGAGAGCTTAGACTGCCTGAGGACGTCGTTGGCCGCCATCCCTTCCCGGGCCCGGGCTTGGCAATTCGCCTGCCAGGCGGCATCACGCGTGAGAAACTCGATATTCTGCGACAGGCTGACGCGATATATATTGAGGAGATCCGTAAAGCCGGGCTCTACGATACGATATGGCAGGCCTTCGCGGTCCTGCTGCCGGTTCGCACCGTTGGCGTCATGGGTGACGACCGGACCTATGACTACGCCTGTGCGCTCCGTGCTGTCATTTCAACCGACGGCATGACGGCGGATTACTATCCCTTTGATCATGAATTTCTAGGGCGTACTGCTAATCGGATTATCAACGAGGTCCGTGGCATTAATCGGGTGACGTATGATGTAACCAGTAAGCCGCCGGGAACAATAGAGTGGGAGTGATTGAATTATTGTTTAATATCAATAGTTTAGGCGTTTTTTATGAATGTTATGATCGAATTCAAGAAATGGATGGAGTTAAGTACCGATCTGTCGGAAAAGTCGATGAAGAATTACGTTGGTGGAGTAAAGAAAATTGAGGCAGATCTTCTGGAACTCGATCTGACTAACCAAAATCTTTTTGAAATAACTAGTCCAGATGATTTGACGCATTTAAAAAATCA
>PBDC01000035.1 GCA_002717185.1 Rhodospirillaceae bacterium | reverse complement strand
ATGATCCGCAGCTGATCAAACAAATCTTCCCCTACCTGACGGACGCCACCACAACGGTAGCCCACGCCCGCCGCTGCGGTTGGCTTAGTGCCCAGCAGCTTGGCATCACAATGCTCTCTCAGGCACGGCAGGCAGGTGTCCAACTTTTGCGGGGCAGGCTAACAACAGTGGATTGTTACGGCGGCCGGATCAACGGCGTGACGGTGGACACCAAGAACGGGGTTACCAAAATTTCGACGCCAGCACTCGTGAACGCGGCCGGGCCTTTCGCACCAGAATTGGCGCAGCTTTGCGGTCTAAATCTGCCGATCGTGCTCGAAGGCCATGTCAAAATTTCCTTCAACGATCCGCGCCACGCCGTACCGCGCGATGCGCCCCTAGTCATCTGGAACGACGAAGTTACGTTGCCCTGGTCTGAAGAAGAACGCGACGCCTTGGCTGAATCCCCGGAAACACACCGTTTGCTGAAGCCCTTCGACGCCGGTGTTCATGGCCGGCCGGAAGGTGCCGGCGACACGGTCCTACTATATTGGACCTACGATGCGAGCGGCGGCGAACTGGTTTTTCCCGTCCCCTACGACCCAAACTATCCGGAAATAACAATCCGCGGGATGTCGGCGGTGATACCTCGCCTGACGGAATATTTCGATCAGATGCCCCGTCCCTATGTTGATGGTGGCTATTACGCCAAAACTCGAGAGAACCGCCCGCTGGTCGGTCCCCTACCAATCGAGGGTGCCTATATCTGCGGCGCCTTCTCTGGCTTCGGCATCATGACCGCGATGGCCGGTGGCGACCTATTAGCTGCGCACGTTACCGGCGCAGCCCTACCAAATTATGCCCCAGCTTTTCTTCTTAGCCGCTACGACGACCCAGCTTATGAAACACTGATTTCAACCAAGAGTACTTCTGGACAACTCTAAAGCGTCAAATACCCTCCATCTGCCGGTATGAGTACGCCGGTCACGAAGGCTGACAGATCGGAGGCCAGGAAGATCGCTGGGCCAGCAATATCTTCAGCTTCACCTGGACGACGCAGCGGGGTCTGGGCCACGAACCGAGCTTCCATATCCGTATTATTTCGGTTCTCAGCGTTGAGCGGCGTTCGGATCAGCCCGGGCCCGATGGCATTCACGCGTATTCCTTCCGGCCCTAGCTCTGCCGCGAGCGCCCGTGTGAAACCCAGCACGCCATGCTTCGCCACAGTGTAAACTACAGCATTTCCCGTGTGCACATGGCTCTGGATCGAGCCAATATTAACTATACGGCCCTTCGTAGATTTCAGCGGCTTCAGAAATGCTTTGGTAACGTTGTACACGCCGGTTGAGTTGACGGACATAACCGCATCCCAGTCAGCGTCGGCATTGTCGGCAGAAATCGTCTCGCGCCGCACTATGCCTGCATTATTTACAAGTACGGACGTCTGCCCTAGATCGACAGAAACTTTTTCCGCCAGCGCTGCGCAAGACGCTCGTTCAGTCACGTCGAGCGCACTGCTAACCGCCTTCCCACTAGCGTTGACAATCATCGCTGCGGTTTCCGCGGCACCAGCCTCGTTGATGTCAGCAGCCACCACCTTGGCACCCTCCGCAGCATATCCCTTTGCGATAGCGCGGCCGATACCGGATCCCGCACCGGTAACCACCGCAACATGACCTTCGAGCAATTTTCCCATGTTTCCCCTGCCTGCCATTAGGTTTAGATTCCGACCACAAGAATACGAGGGAACAGGAGGCAAGTCATGCAGGTCGGCATTTCCATTCACACTACGGAAATCGGTAACGATCCCGTTGCCATCCGCGATTTCGTACAGGCAGCAGAAGATATGGGTTATGAGCACCTGACGCTAATCGACCATGTCATACAGTCTGGTCAGCCGGTAGCGGACGATTGGCGCTCTTTTTACACACGCGACAACGCGTTTCACGAGCCCCTGATTTTTTACGCTTATGTAGCAGCGCTAACTAAATCCATCGAACTAGCTACTGCGATCCTTATCCTACCGCAACGGCAGACTGCGTTGGTCGCTAAGCAATGCGCCGAACTCGACCTGCTAAGCGGCGGTCGTTTGCGGCTCGGTGTCGGCATCGGCTGGAATGAAATGGAATTCGACGTACTGCACGAGAATTTCCGCAACCGGGCACGCCGGGTAGTAGAGCAGATCGATGTGATGCGTAGGCTCTGGACGATTGAATTGGTCGATTTTGAAGGCGAGTTTCATCGAATTACCGATGCTGGCATCAATCCGCTACCAGTGCAGCGACCAATACCAGTATGGATCGGTGCATTTGTAGAACCTGCAATTAAAAGGGCAGGTAGGATAGCAGACGGTTGGTTTGCAAACCCTCGCGTGCCTCCGGGGCCAGAGGCAGAACAACATTTTGAATTCTTTCGCAGTGCAGCGCGCGACGCGGGGCGAGACCCCAATACCTTAGGAATTGACGCGACTGTATTAGCTGGAGAAAGAGGCTCTCAGGCTTGGGCTGCAGAGGCCGAGCAATGGGAGGCGATGGGTGCCACACATTTAACCTTCAGAACTATGGCCGCGGGAATGTCCTCAAACAACCAGCACATTGATGCGCTACGTAAATTTCAAGAGGTTTGGCCAAAACGTCAATCCAAAAGTTAAATGAAAAATTCACGTAATAAGAAATGGAGTTCTATACCTAAAACTAAAACCTCCGCGCCACATTTTTGAGGACTGCCAATATGGACTTATCAATTGTTGTAGATATAGCACAAGTAATCAGCAGCTTTGCAGTGGTAGTATCTGTCGCTTATCTAGCCATTCAGATGCATCAAAACCGCACTATGACCAAGCTCCAGTTTGGGTATAAATTAAATGATCGTTTATATCGACGTTATTTTGAATCATCTCATAATGAAAATTTTGCAAAATTTTTAAGCAGGAATTGGAGGGAAGAAGAATTCCAAAACCATGAATACTGGCGCATGACATTGTGGATCCAAACCTGTTTGGTAGATCTATTTGATTGCTATGACCAATTTAAAGAAAATATGATAGACGAAAACCACTTAAATATGAGAGTACACCTCATAAAATCTGGAATAATGGAAACCAAGATGGGTGTTCCAACTTGGAATTTTTGGAAGCAGGGTAGAGATAAAGACTTTATAGAATGGTTTGAAAATCAGGTGTTTGGAGGAGCATTAAACATGGAAGGTGGAACATCAAGCGAATTTGACGAATTGAATATGGTTAAAAAAAATTAACCACTCCCAAAGTAAAATTAATTACTTAGATTAAGGCACTCATTAACAACTGTGTTTTAAATAATACTTATTCTTTTCCTACGATGAAATTACTATCACAGTGCGTATAAAAAATTCAAACAAGAATGATTACCCCCTTTCATTCAAGCAACCAAATTCATAGGAGGTGCGATATCAGTTTTTAAGCGCCTGTCAATAATTCCAACTTCAACTGCCTTAATTTGTTGAGCCAAATATTTAGAAAAAATTCGAACATGTGGCAAACCTCCACCAGCGAACCATAGGCCCTCTTGTGGCGTTCGACACCACATATTCCGGAGTTCTCCTGCCTGGTCAAAACCCCAAACTTGACCAACACGATCCGCAATTTTATCACCCATGAAATGGCGCACGACATCTTGCTGGTTTTTGTAACCAGTGGCGACAACGATGACATCTGCCTCAACAACATTACCTTTTTTCATGAGCAAGCCATTTTCAACGACCCGCTCAATATCATGGTGATGCAATAAATTAATTCCACCTTCTACAATCAAGTCTGATGCCCCAACATTAAAGTAGTAACCACCACCGCGGCGGAGATATTTCATCTGATATCCAGTATCATCAGGATCACCATTATCTAAACGAAAACCACGCGCTTCTAATCCCTTTAACAAATCAGCATCCGCCCTCTGGCAGGCTGCAGCTGTAGCCTGATACCCTTTAACCAACAACGGATACGGAGATGCTGTAGCAATCAAGTCGCATTCATCTACCGGAGCACCTTGTTGATAAAGCTCATAGATCCTCTGAGCTTCCTTTAAACTAATTATCAGTGTCGAGTTTCGTTGAACTATGTTTGTTTCCACACCACTCTCATAAAGATCATGTGCTACATCATGACCACTATTTCCAGTACCTAATACAATTCCCTTACCACCCTTCCACCTAGCACCTGACATATAGTTACTAGAGTGCATCAGATCGCCTTTAAAACTATCTTGCCCTGGAAGGTCTGGCATTACAGGTATCGAACTCACTCCTGTTGCGTAAACAACATGACGTGGACGTAATATTCGCACATTTCCATCCGGACCAATCACATTCAGCACCCAACAATCATTCTGTTCATCGTAATTTCCTCCGGTAAATTCGGTGGAAGTCCATACATTGAGTTCCATAGTATCAGCGTAGAATTCCAGCCAATTTGCAATTTTATCTCGGGGTATGTAGACAGGATAATTGGGAGGAAACGGCATATAAGGCATATGATCCACAAAGACCTCATTATGTAAAACAAGGTTGTGGTATCTTTTGCGCCAAGCATCTCCAACTCGTTCATGCTTGTCGATAACTAAAGTGTCAACACCAAGAACATTCAGGCATGCCGCAATACCAAGCCCACACTGACTGCCGCCAATCACTACTACAGATGGCTCTCTATCTTGGTAAGCCATCTGCGTCGTTCTGATATCCAGCCAATTGTCAGAACCAAATCCACCTGACCACTCCTCACCTCGCGGCCGGCGATCACCAATTCTCTCCTCGTGACCTTTAATTTCGTCTAATGTGGTTAATAAAACCCAACCGACAAAATTATCTTTAGCCTTCGGGTCCTCAACAAGACGCAGAACACCACTACCATTTCCTGTTTCGGTTTCGAAACTAAACATTGCTTCAATCGTATCGATACCTACACGGTTGACCCATTTGGGTGGTGTACGATCCTTTGAAAGACAAAAATTATGGGGTTTGGAAGCTGGAACCAGCTCACACATTGCAGATTGTATCGCATCTCTACCATTGAAGGTTCTAACATGCCATGTAAAAGCAACCAGATCCCGCCAATAACTCTCTTGTTGAAACATCTTTGCCAAAGCATTCATATCTTGTAAAACGAGCGCGCTTTCAAATTTTTGNAACCAGCNCGTTGCAACCTCTGAAGGGNTTTTTACCCTGTCATGCTTGGCCATTCCNTTAACTCCACCTGCATAGATAAGAATTTCACTATAACAGATTANAATTAAAGATTACAGATGATTAAAAATTTNACATATTATTTTAAATGAATAAATTTCATTGGATAAACTCAATTCTTAAATATCACGCGTTAATAATCGTCATCTGTTTCTTTTTTGTAGGATGCAATAAAGTCGTTTACCCAAAAAATGCCCCTATAATTTCGTCGGATTTCCATAGCGACACACATGTCGATGGACAACGCAGGCAGAGATTACACCAAGGAATTGATATATTAGCAAAACATGCAGAAAAGGTTATAGCAGTCGCAGATGGTATAGCTTTAAAAGTGGGCGCCGAAAAATGCTGGGGCCCTACAATTATAATAGATCATGGGAAAGCAATAGATGGAGAAAATATTGTTGCGATATATAGTCACCTGAATGAAATATTAATCAAAACCGGCGAAAATATTAAGCGTGGCCAATTAATCGGAACATTTGATACAAAGAAGTATAATTATGAATGTTTAATTGGCATAGAACCGCATTTTCATTTTCAAATTGGACGAAGTTTCAGCCCATCATACCAACAAAGTAAAAATTGGGGTTGGAGATATAAAGTTTACGATTTAGATAGAGGTGTAAACCCTCACATGTATTGGGCAGATGGAGTTAATAAAATTACTTGCTTTGATAACAGAAAAAAATACCGCCCTGGAACAATTACTTACCCTGTTCCGTGCTGACAACAATCATTAAACATTTAATTTCAATAGATGAAATCCTCTAATTTTCAAATAAAACTAACACAAAATTTAACACATCGGGATTTACTATTTTAAATATTCTCAATACAAAAATCGCGCTAAAAGAACAGCATAAGCTACAACCTCGTGCGACCTAGTTTAGAAAACAAGAGATGGGAATAAAGCCGTTCTGTAGTATATTTGACCCGAATGTTTTTCTATAATCTCTTCCACGATTTTTCTGCGCAAAATAATTTCCAAACCCTTTATGTTCTCAGCATCAAAGGAATCATGATTTCTACAGCTAGAAAAGTTTATTATATGTGGAGATTAAACAACCACAAACACTCTAAATTCTACTGTTAAAATAGTTTCATATTAATCCAACGATAAGTTCCTAATGCCCATTCAAACGATTTATCCTCGCTGTATTAGGTTAAGTAAAAACGCCATATATTTCATTCTTTATAATCTTTTTGGCACACGATTGACCCAATTTGTAGCCTCTTGAAAGGCAAACCCAATACGGAGAGCCATCGTCTCATCATATGCATCACACATAATCTGCAAGGAAGTCGGCAGCCCATGAGCTGTAATGCCATTTGGTATCGATAAAGCACAGCGATCAAGCAAGTTTACGACACGTGTGAAAGTCGCCGGAGTTTCATCCTGGTCTACTTCGCTCAATGGTATAGCAGGTGTCGCTGTGGTCGGCGTAAGATAAGCGTCGACATCACACAAAGCCTCGTCATAAGCTCGCTTAATTTCTTCGCGCTGATGCAAAATTTCCAGATACTCGCGAGCACTCATTTCTTTACCAACCCAAATACGCGGTCGGACGTCCTCGTCAATCTGTAATGACATATCATCGACCCTGTCACCTACGAACAAATAGCCCTCAGCACCAATTATCTTGCCGGTAACTGCGCCCAATCCGGTGAAGCGCCCAGGCAGAGTAACATCGACTATCTTCGCCCCTTGTCCAGCCAAACACTCTAACGAAGCATCGTAAGCGGCCAACACCTCTGCATCGACGATTTCCCGTTCGCGCTCACCCATACGCGCCAGGCGTAAACCTGAGACGCCACGCCGCAACTGCGGCAACGGATCCTCGAAATGCACACCTTTGGTATGTGGGTCTTTCGGGTCCGGCCCCTGCATCGCATTATATATCAGCGCAGCGTCCTCAACCGTGCGGCACATCGGACCCGGAGTATCCAAAGTGCTGGCAAGTGGCAACACGCCGTGCGTGCTAATCCGGCCAATCGTTGTCTTCAAACCAACGAGACCGCACCAAGCAGCCGGCAACCGCACCGACCCCCCCGTATCAGTGCCAATCGCGCAGGGCGCCATGCCCGCCGCAACGGAAACGCCGGAGCCCGCGCTGGAGCCACCTGGCGTGCGGTGCACCTCAACATCCCATGGGTTCCAGGGCGTGCCCATATGCTGGTTCGTACCCCAGCCCCCCATGGCGAATTCCACCGTGTGGGTCTTACCTATTACTATAATGCCAGAAGCCACTAACCGCTCGACCAGGGTCGCCGTTGTCGTTGATATGCGATCACACCAGGGCATCGAACCGCCAGTGGTTACCCGGCCTTCCATGTCGATGATGTCTTTCATAGCAATCGGAACGCCATGAAGCGGACCAACCCTGTGCCCCGATCCCTGCGCCTTCTCCGCCGCCTCGGCCGCCATACGCGCATCGTTCGCATAAACGGCGACAAATGCATGTAACTTATCGTCATAGGTGGCAATTTGTTCCAGATAACGGTCCATGACAGCAACGGGTGACAGGGCACCAGAGGCGAAGCCATCTATCAAATCGGTTACAGTACTAAAAGCGGTGTCAGTCATTGGGGTCCTCGGTCAGTCGTGTGTCAGAAAGGCGAGCGTATGTTTGCGAAACGCGGCGCCCTCGACAAGCGGAAAGAAATGCCCGCCTGTCTCCAGGAACAAAGTCTCAGCGTTGGGGATAAGACGCCCCAACTCCTCAGAGAAATAAGCCGGCGTGGTGATATCATCGCGTGCGCCAATCACCAGTACCGGTGACCGAATAGCACCCAAATCGTCACGACGGTCAAACTTCAAGATGCCGCGGATGCGGCTCAACATGATTTCGGGCTTTGGAAACGCGCTGATGGCGTCTTTCTCCCCCGGTAGCATCAAAGCCAGCTTGTCGCGGATCCAGTGTGGTGGGAACATAAAAACCGCGTTGCTGCGCACATAAGCCTCCACGCCGCCCTCACTCAAGATCTCGCCCCGCACCTGGAAGAGCCGCTTAAAATAGTCGTCCGCCGCGCTCCAAGTTGCACTCAGCACTAGCTTGCCTATTCGGTCCGGTTGGTCGAGTGCCAGGGTCTGGCCAATTGCACCGCCGGTCGAATGGCCAATCAGACCAGCGCATTTGATCTCGAGATGGTCCAACAACTGCAGAAGATCGTCCGACATCTGTTCAACGGAATAGTCAATCTGAGACGGGCTGCTGCGCCCCGTACCGCGATGATCATGCAGAACGACAGTGAAGCTCTCTGCAAAGACTGGGACATGTTCTTTCCAGAATGCCCCGACACCGCCTAGCCCGGCGACAAGCAGCAATGGTGGCCCCGAGCCATGCACCTCGTAGTAAAGTCTGTCCCCGTCCTTGAGTGTCAGGTGCGGCATCAGTCCGGCTTGTCCAAACTCGCGAAAACAGTGTTCGCCTCAATCTCAGCCACATTCTCGGGGCGGGCAAATGGCTTTGGCGCGGGCTCGCCGGCAGCACGCGGCCGGCCGATGCCTTCGAAGAAATCCTCAAGGCCTCCTGGTGCTAGCACCCACATCATCTTCAGATCCCGGCTGGTGTTGTTGATAATCTTGTGTGCGTTCTGATGCCCGGCATAGACCATGGTGCCTGGCTGAACTGGATGCTCTTCGCCATTGACCAGCACTTTGCCCGTACCTTCGAAGAAAAACAGCAGTTCTTGCTCAGTGCCATGCTGATGCTCCCGGATATGAGAACCCGGCGCGATCACCTGGATGCCGGCCGAAAGGTCCCGAATTGAAGGATCATTGCGTTTCGACACAAGTACCTCGGCATAGCCGTTTGCTGGTACCGGCTGCCAATAGCTCTGCCCTTCGTCTGGTTGCACCACGAACGCCGCACCACGCGCTTGCTCACCCATGACCGTCTCCCCTAGGTGGTCTCTGTTCTGCAACCATGATAATACAACTGGCGCAAACGACGAGTCGTTTCCCGTGAAGGACTAACAACGATGCCGCCCCAGATTTTGGGAGACGCCGCTCACCCCATATCGCTGATCATGAATAATACCGATGTGATCGCGCCTCGCCTCGTACCAGAAATCAAGTTACACCTTGCCAACGAAGATTTACCGCTCTATCGCGCCGGCGAGAGCGAGTTAGCAGCACTCGGTATCGGGATACCTTATTGGGCCTTCGCCTGGTCCGGCGGACAAGCATTGGCGCGTTACGTACTGGACAACCCGGAAGTTGTAGCAGACAAGCGCGTGCTGGATTTCGGTGCAGGCAGTGGACTGGTAGCGATTGCCGTCGCAAAGGCTGGTGCAACCGAGGTCACCGCTGCGGATATCGACCCTCTGGCTGTCGAAGCAATGAACCTTAACTGCGCCCTCAACGACGTTGAGTTCGACACGACAATGGACGATCTAATCGGCATTGACGATGGCTGGGACCCGTTACTGGTCGGCGATGTCTGCTACGATAAGACAATTGCCGACCGCCTGCTGCCCTGGTTACGCAGTCTAGCCAGTGCGGGCCGCACAGTGCTAATCGGCGACCCTGGCCGTTTTATCCTCCGAGACCAAGGCCTGGAAACGATTGCGTCCTACCGCGCCGAGACCACCTGTATCATGGAAGATAGCGACCTGCGCAACGCGCGGGTATGGCAGTTTGCAGGCTAAAATTCCGCCGACCGTTCTTTTTCCAGCCCTTTCACAAACCTTCTGAAGTTTCAGAGCCTTATATTCAGATTAGGGCATTACTTTGCGTAATCATTGCAAACAGGTTAGGGAAATATTCGGTTCAATGTGACTAAACTTGGAAAAGTAAGTTTTTATTTCTGCAACGGTCACCTGCACCTTAAGCACTGCAGTCATGTGTACGAAGCCCAAAATAATTTGCCAGATACAGCTCTCTAATGCCGGTGATGGCCATCAAACAGGGCCGGCCGAAGCGAAGGAGGCACAAAAGAACCGTGTCATCTTCGACTCCTCCGCGGTTGGGTCATATCCGCCGCAAAGTCGTGCTGATTTCCAACCGAGAATCGAAATATTCCAACACTCACCATGCAGGACATCGCGACGCCGACTTTGGATTCACTCGGCGGCAGCGATGCTGCGACAACGCCTTAAATAAACTCTGCCACCCATCCTTCCGGGCCGGATCCGTCCTTGGTAAGGCGGATAGGTTCCGCATTCTTAACCACTCTGGGGCCGTTCAGCGGTAAACCAAAGGCGGCAAGCAGTACCGCGTAGTTGCCGCCATGAGCGACGATTAGGATTTCTCTGCCAAGATCCAGGACTTCGCGAAAACCGGCCAGGGTTCGTAATGTGAATTGCTGCAGGGTTTCTCCGTTCTCCGGGTCGCCACCCCAATTTAGGTCGACGTTCGACTGGCCAGCCCAATCGCCCCAGTCACGTTCCCACAAGTTCGACTGTTTGTGTAATGGCTTGGCGCATTTCGCGTTAACGATTTCGGCCGTTTCCCAGGTTCGCTCCAGGTCGCTCGCATGGATTTCGACGAAGTCATGCTGAACCAGGATGTCAGCGGCGGCGCGCGCCTGGGCCCGTCCGGTGTCGTTCAGAGTTACACCGCGCTGAGTTTGTATGATACGGCGCTTGTTATGCTCGGTCTCGCCGTGACGCAAGAAATAAAACGAGTCGGTTAATGGGGCAAGGCCACCTGCCTCTTTGACGTATACGCGCATGCGGCGGTGCCATTCCGGCGAATCCATTCAGTTATTCTCCTGAAGCTAAGGGTCAGTTTTTGTAAGATGGGTCCAACTTGTCCATAAGCCGGACATAGGATTCGAATTCGAGATATCCAGCAGGCGCACCGTCATTGCCTTCGAGGAATTCATCGGTCAGACGCGCGGATTCCTCACAAACCTCTTGCGATGGAATGGTCAACGCGTCGCCGCCGGCCTGCGCTGCAATTTGTATCTCGCAGGCACGTTGAAGTCTGAACATCAGGACGAATGCCTCCTCCACCGTCATGCCGGCCGTCAACAACCCATGATTACGCAGGATCAAGGTCTTGTGGTGGCCCATCGACTTAACTAGGCGCTGACGTTCATCAAGATTAAGGCTAGGGCCCTCATAATCGTGATAGCCGACACGGCCGTAATAACCGGTGGCCATGATGCTTATGGGCAACAGCCCGCCCTGTTGTGCCGCCACCGCCATACCGTCAGTGGTGTGGATGTGGAAAACGCAATGCGTGTCTTCGCGGCCGGCATGGATGGCGCTATGAATTACGAAACCCGCCTTGTTTACTGGATAGTTGCTTGGCCCGACCGTATTCCCGTCGATATCTATCTCTACTAGGTTTGAGGCCGTCACCTCGTCATAGCGCAAACCCCAGGGATTAATTAAAAAATTACGCGTGCCAGGCACCCGCAAAGTCAAATGGCCATATATCGTCTCTGTCCAGCCAAGGTGATGGACAATCCTATAGGCCGCCGCGAGCCGTTGCCGCGCCGCCCATTGCGCTTCCTCCAAAGATTGATCGACCGCTTCGCTCACGCTCGTCCCTTCCGTCAATACAGGCCCTTCTCCCGTTTGGCCAAGAAGCCCGCTTCCAACTCTTCCGCACTTTCCACTAGCGCTATCTGGTCCTTATAAATCTGTCCCGCCGTCGGCATAGCATCGCGTGACACCCTGGTTTCCTCGGACCATAGATTTGCACGCATCAGCGCTTTCGGGCAATGCAGAAAGGCCTCGTCTACAGAGATAACAAGGACTGTCGCGGGCAATTTACCATCCACAGCGTACGTGACCAAAAGAGCCGGATCGTCCACGATCTTGCCGTGCCCATTAATACGCAGAATGTCATTAAATCCCGGTATAAAGAATATTATCCCAACATTTTGATTTTCAATAATATTTACCAATGTATCTAGTCGGTTATTGCCGAGCCGGTCGGGGATTACAATTGTATGATCGTCTGGCACGCCCACGAAGCCCGGTGCATCGCCACGAGGCGACACATCTGCCGAACCGTCAGCACCCGCTGTCGCAATGCAAAGGAACGGCGATAGACCGATGAAGTCCTTGCAATGCTTGTCCAGCCGCGAGAGCACCTTCTTCGCTGCCACCTCGCCCGGTGTCCTATAAAGGCCGCGCAGCGCATCTTCACTTTGAACTGTCCCCTTCAATCCCGCATCGTCCATCATCCGGCCTCACTTACAGGTCGCACCACATGTGCATCAAGTTACCATAAACATTTATTAGTAGGCGCGTTTCTTCCAAATCCAACGCCTTGTCGCATAGCAGCCGCATCCTCCATCGAATTATTAAACCAATTCAATTCTTTTCCGTAAAACCACTACTGCTTTTTATACATGTGAACAGGATGTCGCGATTGCCCAGCACAGTGCCTTATGCTTGAGAACGAGGCGAAACCACCGCCCACGTAATAGTCATAGCTTAACCTGGCATCTTGGGTATCCCGCAAGAGGCAGGTGACCGGCATCTCGGGGACCAAATTCATGAGCGCACTTAAAGCCCGTCCCAAAGCAGTTACTCCTGCCATTTGCGCGCAGACCTAAGCATCGATGCCACACAAATTCAGCCGTACTTCGTTTAAGCTCACAGTATCGCACGCACCCGTGGTCGGTTTTTCGGTAATACCGGCCAGCACCGAAAACATCCTTTTAAGAAACAGGAACTTAGTAAGCATAATTTCCATCGGCTAATCCAAATCGAATTTGGTTTAACCCTTAATCAAGCTCTTAAAAGAAGGTGCTAAATCCCATCGATAATAATATTTTTATTTCAATATGTTAGCGACTTTTCCTAGATTCCCGATAGAAAATAAATAGCCCGCTACCAACCACGATAGCGGCACCTGAGAGGGTATCAAGGCCGGGAATATCACCGAACATCAAATAGCCGTATAGGGTCGCCCAAATTAACGCGAAATATCGGAATGGCGCCACGACGACAGCTTCCCCAAATAAGAAGGCGACGACAAGAAAATATTGGCCGATCCCCTGCAACACGCCAGTCAGCGCGAAAAGGGCGAGGCCCTCCAGATCCGGTGCCCGCCAGGCAAAAAATAGACTGCCAAAGCCGCCTAGCATCACGCAGGCGGTGGTGCAGATCATAATGCCGTTAGCGTCCTCGGTCCGAGACAGATGCCTGGTCGCGAGGTCGCGAAAACTGTTGAAAAAAGTTGCGGCCAGAGCCAGCAGCGCCGGCCAAAATAAGGCCTCGCCGCTTGGCCGGATCATCAGCAAGATGCCGCTGAACCCGATGATAACCGCCGTCCAGCGTCGCCAGCCGACCTCTTCGCCCAAGAAGTAAGGGGCCAAGGCGGTCATGATGATAGGCGTCGCAAACATGATGGCCGTAATATCGGCCAGCGGCATATGTTTGATAGCGATCATGAAAAGGAAAGAGGTGATGACGGCGAACAGGCCGCGCATCAACTGGCCACGGCGGTCGACGATGAGGACGGTCCGAAAACCTCCTTTGCGCCACACCATAATGGCGATGGGAATGAAGACAAAGACGGACCGAAAAAACAAGATCTGTCCCGGCGGATAGCCATCTGTTAGAAACTTCGACAGCCCATCAGTAAATGCGAGAATTGCACCCGCGGTTATCAGGCAAAAAATGCCCTTCAGGCTGTTCGACATTAGGTTGAGCGTTTTTGTCTCAATGCACCACCGACTTGATCGCGATGGCGGGTTCCACTACTTCGAGTTTATCCGGCAAAAGGTGACACGTGACCCCTCGGTCACCTGCAAGCGTATGCTTGAAAGGCACCACCTCATCGCAAAAAATTACAGTGCGTCCTGTGCAGTGATTCACAAACGCAGCGCACGCCGACAAAGGAGGCTGATCAGGCAGGACGCTATTCATGGTGACCCGTCGCTTTTCTAATTTGGAATCTACAATTAGAACGGCGAAGAGCAGGGCTTCCGTGCATGGATGGCAAGGCATGCTCAAGACCACCTGTAGTGCAGACTAGTTGCCCCGGTATATACCACACGCAAACGCCTGAACCCGCCCCCCCGGTCGAGCCTTTCATGACGTCCTTCTCCTCCTTCCCCATTTCCCTATTTTACTCAAGATCTAGATGCCCGCGCCAAAACCGCTGCGCACATAGGTTTTGTGCTATTTAGATTGCTGTTTCGTGCCGATACAAAACATATTAACCGGAAGGGTTCAAACCATTGGCGCGCTTATCACCTTCTAGCACCTCATATCATACCTCTATGCGAGCGGAGCCTCCCGTGACACACCCGACGATGACCCGAGACGATATTGTTCTCGATTCCACTGAAACTCTGCATGACGGCTTCTTTCGAATGGAGCACTACCTTCTTCGACACCGCCTATTCAAGGGCGGTTGGAGCCAGAATTTGAGCCGCGAAATCATGTTGCGCGATCCAGTCGCGGCGGTCATCCCCTATGATCCGATCCGCGACGAGGTACTCCTAATTCAACAGTTCCGAAGCGGCATGT